>NZ_PPCE01000006.1 GCF_002913715.1 Campylobacter concisus
CCCTTAAACTAAGCATTATAAAAATATTATTTAATAAATTTTATTTTACAAATCTTACTAATACTTTAGAAATTTCTTATTAATTTTCTTTCTTATTTATAAAGTCTTTTTATTGGATTTTAATAATTTTTATAAGCTATTTTTAATTTATATGGTTAGATTAATATTTGTAAGAATTTTGTAGTAAATATAAATTTTAATCTTGCCCCTACAATTAGGAGCAAGAAATAACAAATTTTAGCTCTCAAGCCCTAAATTTGCTCTATACTCTTCGTATGTACCTTTAAAATCAACCACTTCGCCATTGCCTTTTAGGTGTAAAATTCTATTTGCAAAGGCGTCTATTAGCTCCCTGTCGTGGCTCACGCAGATAACTGAGCCATTAAAGTTATAAAATGCCTCGCCAAGTGCAATGATAGCCTCGAGATCAAGGTGGTTATTCGGCTCATCCATGACAAGTAAATTTGGTCTATGAAGCATAAGTTGAGCTAGTCTTACTCGGTGTTTTTCACCACCGCTTAGTGCGCCCACTGCCTTTTCTTGCTCAGCACCGCTAAAGAGCATCCTGCCAAGGCACTTTCTGATCTCGTCTATGTCCTTGTTTTTGGCATCTTGTAAGTACTCATAAAGCTTTAGCTCGCCATCTATCTTGTTTACAGTATCTTGTGCAAAATATCCTAGCTCGATGGTCGCACCTATATGCACCTCGCCCGCGTCAGGCTTTATCTCGCCCATTATGATCTTACAAAGTGTGCTTTTGCCAACGCCGTTGTGGCCGATGATAGCTAGCTTGTCGCCCTTTTCGAGTTTAAAGTTAAAGTTCTCAAATATCACTTTATCATCAAATTTCTTACTTACGTTTTTAAGCTCAATTAGCTCATTGCCTATCTCGCGGTTTGCACGAAATAATATGCTTGGATCGCGTCTGCTTGATACTGCGATCTCTGCTATGTCAAGCTTTTCAAGCTGTTTTGCACGAGAGGTCGCTTGCTTTGCCTTGCTCGCATTTGCCGAAAATCTCGCGATAAATTTCTCCAGCTCCTCTTTCTCTTTTAGCTTCTTATCACGCTCCATCTCATGCTGCTTTGCGATTAAATTTGCAGCCATATACCAGTCGTCATAGTTGCCTGAAAACTCGCGAATTTTCTTAAAATCCACATCCAAAATGTTTGTGCAAACTCTATTTAAAAAGTGCCTATCGTGGCTGATAACCACAAGTGTGCCCTCGTGACGGTTTAGCTCATTTTCTAGCCACGCGATCGCGTCTATATCAAGGTTGTTTGTCGGCTCGTCTAAAAACAAGATGTCTGGCTTTGGAAAGAGCACTTGAGCTAGCAAAACCTTAACTTTATCTGAGTTTTCGACCTCGCTCATGAGCTTATCAAATTCATTTAGTCCAAGTGAGCTTAAAATTTTTTCTATCCTAGTCTCGTACTCGTAGCTTGGATCCTCTTCAGCACTTATCATCTCAAGCTCACTTAAGCGCTCATTTATCTCATCTGTAAATTCCTCGCTCATATAGAGTTTCTCTTTCTCTTTGACAGCGTCGTATAGGCGTTTGTTGCCATAAAGCACCGCATCTTTTAGAGTGAAATTTTCAAACGCAAACTGATCTTGCCCAAGCACGCCAACTTTTAGTCCATTTTCTATGATGATCTCGCCGCTAGTTGGCTCGATAGCTCCGCTTAAAATTTTTAAAAATGTCGATTTGCCAGCGCCATTTGCACCGATTAGTCCATATCTGTTGTGGCGATTTAGCTTTAAATTTACATCCTCAAATAGCAAACTGCTTGCAAATCTTTGAGTAAGTCCCCTAACTTCTAACATTATTTTTCCTTGAATTTATTTTTTGCGATTTTGCCTAAAATTTGATTAAAAAGCCATTTTTGCTACTTTAGCCTAAAATGACCTGTGATCTTGTAGCTATAAAGTATGTTTTCTTCTTGCACGCCAGAGCCGATATTGTGGATGACAAGCGGTATTTGGCCTTCAAATTTATCTGAGATCACGCCAATGTGAGGTAAATTTCTTGGCAGCATCCATGTGACGATATCCCCCGGCAAAAATTTATCATCGCTCACCTCAAAACCTTTTCTTTTTAGATAGGTAGCGATGTTTAAAACACGCCTGTGATCAATGTTTTTATCAGCCTTTTTAAGTCCCCACCTTTTAGGATAACTTACGAAATTTATACTCATATCTTCAAAAATGAGTCTTTGCAGATCCATATCCTGATGCCGTAGCGCCCTTACCACAACGTCGGTGCAAACGCCCTTTTTGATATCCACGTCGCCCATTGGGTAGGCGAGCCTTTCGTAGCTTGGATCGTAACTTAGCGTCACGCCGATCTGCGACCTAGCGTCATTTACAAATTTGCTCGCCGAAAAGGCAAAAATTTGCGTGGCAAAAAGAGCCAAAAGTAGAAATTTCTTCATTTTCTACTTTAAAAGCATAGTTTTTAGGATACGTTTTCCTATCTCAACGCCTGGCTGATCGTAGGTGTTGATGCCTAGCATGATACCAGTGGCCGAGGTTAGTAGCTCGTAATAAAAAATGAGCCAGCCAGTATGAAACTCATCAAGCCTCTCAAGCGTGATAGTATCGACACTTATGCCCTCTTGCACTAGCGCCATAGCTGTCGCGTCGCATTGCAAATTTATAAGCTCATTTAGGCTTAGACCCGCTACAAAATCGCACTCTTCAAGCCCTTTTAGGCTTAAATTTGGGATAGCCTTGTCGCTTGCGTGATCTTTTATCTTTATAAATGTCACGCTCTTATCTTTTACGCCGTCCATGATAAGCTGCAAAAAGCTGTGTTGATCGCGGCTACCAACAAGTCCAACTGGCGTAAGGCCGACCCTTTTATAGCCTCTTTTTTTACCAAGGCTCTCTGCCCAAAGCTGCACGTACCAGTCATTAAATTCAAAAAATCTATCGCAGTAGCTAAAAATGACATTTATACTGGCATTTCTGCTAGTGGCGTAGTGGTAGGCCTTAGCGATGATAGAGCTATCTTTTTGCTCGATGTATTGCTTCTTGCAAGCAAGTGCGCCCTCCAAAAGTGCCTTTATATCGTAGCCACAGATACCAAGAGGCACAAGACCGATCGCACTTAGCACGCTAAATCTTCCGCCAACATTTTTTGGGATGTTAAAAAATTTAATGTCATTTTCTTTGGCAAAATTTTCTAAATTTGTGCCTGGATCAGTTATGATGAGGAAATTTTTGCCTAAATTTTGAGGCTTAAAGTCATCAAGCAAGCACTTAAAAATAGTGATCGTCTCGATCGTATTGCCTGATTTTGAGCTTATTATAAAAAGTGTCTCGTCAAATTTCACCCCATCAAGCGTGCTTTTGTAGCTGCAAGGATCGACGTTATCTAAAAACAAAAGCTCTCTTTTTATCCCCTTTGTGCCATCAAGCATTGATTTTAGCGCCTTTACGCCAAGACTGCTGCCACCAATGCCAACAAGTACTACATTTTTGATATGAGCTAGCCCCTTTTCATACTCTTCTATCTCGCCAAGCAAATTTTGCCCAAGAGCTGGCAGGTGGTAGTAGCCTATCTCGCCGCTTTCGTACTCGTCGTTTATGCGTTTGGCGTAGGAGCCAATAACCTCGCTGCTTGCAAAGTTAAATTTAAATGAAGTTTCTATCATTTACTGCGCTCGTAAAAGAAATTTGTAGCCTCGACAAAGCCGTCGATACTGCCGCAGTCAAACCTCTTGCCCTTAAATTTATAAGCTAGTACCATGCCATCTTTTGCCTGCGTTTTTAGCGCGTCCGTGATCTGAATTTCGCCGTTTTTACCTGGTTTTGTTCGCTCTAAGATGTTAAAAATATCTGGCGTTAGGATGTAGCGGCCAATTATCGCTAAATTTGTCGGAGCCTCGGCAGGATCAGGCTTTTCAACCATATCATCGACCATTATGAGATCATCTTCTATAAACCTACCGCTTACGACGCCATAAGACTTAGTCTGCTCTTTTGGCACCTCCATCACCGCAACGACGCTGCAGCGATACTTTTCATAAATTTTAACCATTTGCGAAAGCACGCCCTCGCCATTTTCATTTATACATAGATCATCTGCCAAAATAACCCCAAAAGCTTCATCTCGAACTAGCGTTTTACCCGTATAAATGGCGTGTCCAAGCCCTTTCATAGCATTTTGCCTAGTAAATGAAAATGTGCATGAGCTCATTAAATTTCTAACTTCGCTTAGTAGTGACTCTTTTGAACTGCCTGCGATCTCTTTTTCTAGCTCGTAGCTAATGTCAAAATAGTCCTCAAGCGCCCTTTTTCCGCGTCCTGTGACAAATGCCATATTATCCATGCCAGCCTCAAGCGCCTCATCAACGCCGTAGTGAATGAGCGGTTTTGTAAGTATTGGCAACATCTCTTTTGGGAGCGATTTTGTAGCTGGTAAAAACCTCGTTCCGTATCCAGCCGCTGGAAATAGGCAAGTTTGTATCATTTTAGTCCTTCATGAAAAATTGCAAAATTCTACTATCTTTTCCTTAATAATATAAATTTCTCTGAATTTACAAGGCTTTAATTAGCAAATTGATAAGATTTTTAAAATTTAAGTAAAAGAGCAAATTTGCAGACAATTGATAGGATTTTTAAAGCCCAGCTTGATATAAAAAAGTCAAATTTTTTAGCATTTTTGTGCCCGATAAGCGAATTTAAAAGCTTGCATAAACGCCTAAAAGAGGAGCATTTTAAGGCTGTTCACGTAGTTTGGGCGACAAGAGAGCTAAACAAATACGGGCAAATTGTCGAAAATCAAAGCGACGATGGCGAGCCAAAGGGCACTAGCGGTCAGCCAAGCCTAAACGCGCTAAGGGGTGCTGATCTTATAAATGTTGGCGTCTTGATAGTTCGCTACTTTGGCGGGATAAAGCTTGGCACTGGAGGGCTTGTTAGAGCCTACTCTGGGGCTGTAAATGAGGTGATAAATGAAGCCATAAAAGATGGTGGCGTGATGAAATTTGAGATAAAAGATGAGACTAAATTTTTTACGCCATTTTCACTGATGAGCCGCTTTGAGCACTATTTTGCCACTAAAAATTTAAGCGAGTTTGAAAGAGAATTTAATGACTCTGGAGCGATTTGGAGCATAAATTTAAACGAGGCTAAGTTTACCGAGCTATTTAAATTTTGCAAAGAATTTGAAGCAAGCGAATTTAAATTTCTAGCCTTACCACTTGCCAGCAAAGCGCTGTTTATTTATTAATTGTAAAATCGCACAAATTTAAAAAGAAAGTAAAAAATGGAAATTTGGAACGACATTTATAACCACTTTAACCCAGTCGCCTTTAGCGTCTTTGGCTTTAGCGTGCACTGGTATGGGCTTATGTATATCTTAGCTCTTGTTTTGGCACTTGCCATGGCAAAGTATCTCGTTAAAAAAGATAAAATCCCAATCTCAAATCAGCTTTTGGATAATTACTTTTTCTGGGTTGAAATAGGCGTTATTTTAGGCGCTAGGCTTGGCTGGGTTTTAGTCTATTCAGGCGAAGTAAGCTACTACTTGACACAACCTTGGCAAATTTTTAATCCATTTCATAACGGCGAATTTATAGGAATTCGTGGCATGAGTTACCACGGAGCAGTAGTTGGCTTTTTGCTTGCGACATATCTATTTTGCAAAAGGTATAAACAAAATTTATGGCAGCTACTTGATCTTTGTGCCGTTTGCATACCTTTTGGCTATACATTTGGCAGGATCGGGAATTTCTTAAATCAAGAGCTTTTTGGGCGAGTTACGGATATGCCTTGGGCGATAAATGTTTTTGGGCAACCAAGACATCCTAGTCAGCTTTATGAGGCATTCTTAGAAGGTTTAGTTATTTTTATTATTTTATTTTTATATAGGAAATTTAAGAAATTTAATGGCGAACTGATCGCGCTTTATGCTATTTTATACACTTTTGCAAGATTTATTTGCGAGTTTTTTAGAGAGCCTGATTCAGGACTTGGATTTATTATTTTTGATCTTTCAATGGGTCAAATTTTATCACTTATCATGTGTGGTTTTGGAATTTTTATTTATGCCATGCTTTATAAAAAATTTTCAAAGCTCTAATATAAGTGTTTAAAAAATATTAAAGTAAAAATCTGCTAGCATTAGCTTTATCAATTAATACTAATATTTAAATTAGTATTAAGAAATGATAATTTATTTCAAATTTCTTAGGAGGGCTCATGACCGGGCTTATAGAAGGTTTTTTGGGAAAACGGTCGGACGACAAAAAAAGTCGCACTCCAGCCGCTTGGGATAGATGGCAAAGTATTACAGGGTTTATTTTGGCCTGTTTTATATTGTGCCATATGGTTTTTACTTCTACCATACTACTTGGCAAAGACGCATTTAACGCTGTCGTAGGGTTTGCGGAGGCTAAATTTTTATTCGGCGAGGCTACATGGTGGATCACTAACGTCATAGCTGCGGTAATATTTGCCATTTTTATCGCTCATGCATTTTTAGCTATGAGAAAATTTCCAGCAAACTACAGACAATATCTAATGTTTAGAGGCCACAAAGACCGCATGAAGCATCTTGATACTACGCTTTGGTGGTTTCAGTTTTTAACCGGTTTTGCGCTATTTTTTGCAGCCAGCGCACACTTAGTAGATATAGTCTTTGGTGGACATATTACTGCCGACAAATCAGCGGCTGCATTTCATCAATTAGAAATTTTCTACTTCGCACTACTTGTTTTCATGGTCGTTCACGCTAGTATCGGTATGTACCGCTTGTATGTCAAATGGATAAGCATTGATGGTGCAAATAAGCACGAAATGTTTGCCAAAAGAAATAAGGCAAAAACAATTGTATTTGCCGTTTATGGCATACTTGCTATAATTGCGCTAATCGCCGATTTCGTGTGGATCAGCCATTAAAAAGGAGCTAGAAGATGAATGTAAAATATTATGATGCATTGGTAATTGGTGGTGGTCTAGCTGGTCTTAGAGCTGCTGTGGCTGCTGGAGAAAAGGGCTTAAGCACCGTCGTTTTAAGTCTCATACCTGTAAAGCGCTCGCACTCTGCGGCTGCGCAAGGCGGTATGCAAGCCTCTTTGGGAAATTCAAAAATGAGCGAAGGCGACAACGAGGACGTACACTTTGCCGATACGGTAAAAGGTAGCGACTGGGGCTGCGATCAGCAAGTCGCGCGTATGTTTTGTCAAACCGCGCCTAAGGCGATTCGCGAACTAGCGGCTTGGGGCGTGCCTTGGACTCGTATAACAAAAGGCGAGAGAAGCGCTATCATCAACGCTCAAAAAACAACTATCGTAGAAAAAGAAGAGGTCCACGGACTCATCCACTCTCGCGACTTTGGCGGAACTAAAAAATGGAGAACATGCTTTACGGCCGACGCCACCGGTCACACTATGCTTTTTGCCGTAGCAAACGAAGCTCTAAAGCACAACGTCGAAATTCATGACAGAAAAGAAGCTATCGCGCTAATCCACGCAAACAACCGCTGTTACGGCGCGATCGTTCGCGATCTAGTTAACGGCGAGATCACGGCATACGTCGCAAAAGGCACTCTAATAGCTACAGGCGGCTACGGCAGGGTTTATAAACACACTACAAACGCCGTAGTTTGCGAGGGTATCGGCGCGGCCATCGCACTTGAGACTGGCGTAGCTCAGCTTGGCAACATGGAAGCTGTTCAGTTTCACCCGACTCCGATCGTTCCAAGCGGTATCTTGCTAACGGAAGGTTGCCGCGGCGACGGCGGAATTTTACGCGACGTGGACGGATATCGCTTTATGCCTGACTACGAGCCTGAGAAAAAAGAACTAGCTAGCCGCGACGTCGTAAGCCGCCGCATCATGGAACATATCCGCGCAGGCAAGGGCGTACCTAGCCCATACGGATATCACGTTTGGCTAGATATCTCGATCCTAGGACGCGAGCATATCGAGAAAAACTTACGCGATGTTCAAGAAATTTGCGAAATTTTTAACGGTATCGATCCTGCCGACACCGAAGTGTATACCGACGAAAACGGTCGCCAACGCGGTAAAGGCTGGGCGCCGATCCTACCTATGCAGCACTACTCTATGGGCGGCATAAAAACTAAGCCAACTGGCGAGAGCCCGACGCTAGCTGGCCTATTTAGCGCCGGCGAGGCTGCTTGCTGGGATATGCACGGATTTAACCGTCTAGGCGGCAACTCCGTTTCAGAAACCGTCGTAGCTGGCATGATCGTTGGGGACTATTTTGCCGACTACTGCGGCAGCCACGAGATAGATATAAATACCGCAGATATCGAAAAATTCGTTAAAAAAGAGGAAGACTATCTAAAAAGCCTAGTCGAAAAAGAGGGCAAATTTAACGTATTTGAGATCAAAAACAAGATGAAAGACATCATGTGGGAGCACGTAGCGATCTTTAGAACTGGCGAAGGTCTAGCCGTAGCGGTAAAAGAGCTTGAAGAGCTTTATAAGCAATCTTTAGATGTTAAAGTCACCAATAAGGCGCTATTTGGCAACCCTGAGCTTGAGGAAGCCTACCGTGTACCAAAGATGCTAAAACTAGCCCTTTGTATCGCAAAAGGCGCGCTTGATCGCACCGAGAGCCGCGGAGCGCACTGCCGTGAGGACTATCCGAAACGCGACGACCTAAACTGGCTAAACAGAACTCTAACTAGCTGGAAAGAGGGCGATACACTACCGACTATCGTGTATGAGCCACTTGATATTATGAAAATGGAGATGCCACCAGCATTTAGAGGCTATGGTGCGAAAGGTAATATTATTGAGCATCCAGATAGTGCCATCCGCCAAAAAGAGGTTGATGAAATTCGTGAGAAAATGCAAGCTGAAGGTAAGAGCAGACAAGAAATTCAAGAGGCTTTAATGCACTATGATCTTCAACCAAAATATAAAGCACCAAACGAAAGAGCAGGAATAGGATATGAGTAGAAAAATAACCATAAAAGCATTTAAATATAATCCATTAAGCAAAATTTCAAAACCACATTTTGCGACCTACGAGCTAGAAGAGACTGATGGCATGACATTATTTATCGCGTTAAATATGATTCGCGAGAAATTTGACCCAGATCTTAGCTTTGACTTTGTTTGTCGTGCTGGAATTTGTGGAAGTTGTGGCATGCTTGTAAATGGCAAGCCAAGATTAGCTTGTAGAACTCTTACTAAAGATTTTGAAAGCGGAGTAATTGAGCTTATGCCTTTGCCAGTATTTAAGTTACTAAAAGACTTAAGCGTAGATACGGGCAACTGGATGAATGCGATGAGTAGGCGTGTGGAGAGCTGGATACATACAGACCACGAGACCGATATCTCTAAGCTTGAGGAAAAGGTTGAGCCCGAAGTAGCGCAGGAAGTATTTGAGCTTGATCGCTGCATCGAGTGCGGTATCTGCGTAGCTGCATGCGGTACGGCTATCATGAGGCCTGATTTCATCGGTGCGGTCGGACTTAACCGCGTAGCTAGGTTTAAAATCGACGCGCTTGATAAACGAACCGATGAGGACTTTTACGAGCTTATCGGCGACGATGACGGCGTATTTGGCTGTATGACTTTGCTAGGCTGTGAAGACAACTGCCCTAAACACTTACCACTTCAAAGCCGCATAGCTTATATGCGTAGAAAAATGGCTGCTATAAAGTAGCAAAGGGGCTGTAAAAGCCCCAAATTTACTTCTAAATTTGTTAAAAAAGACTGCAAATAGATGCCAAAAGGCATAAAAAGATATCAATAGATACAAATAAGAAAAATAAAAATATCAAAAATGGGATTGATAAAAGTGCGCCCATTATATAACCAAGTGGAAATTCAATAAATATAAAGACAATTCCAACACAAGAAACAAAACAAAAAAATAGTGCAAATATCGTAGCAAAGGTATTTACGAATAAGCTAATATTTTCTAAAAGAAAATTTGTTAGGCCAAGACATCTCATGTTTTGATTATAGCTTTTAAGCCAAAAAATTTATATAATTTCAAAATTTTGCTTCATTTAAGGATATAAAATGTTACCAAGTTATAAAGATATGATGCTGCCTATTTTAGAATTTGTTGCGCAAAAGAAAGAAGCAAATAGAGCTGAAATTTCTAAATTTATAATTGAGCATTTTAAGTTAAAAGACGAAGATCTTTTGCAAAAAATAAAAAGAGGAACTCCAACTTATATAAATCGTACCGATTGGGCTTTATCCTATCTGGCTACAACAGCTCAAGTAAAATCAAGGTCAGAAAAAGTGCCGCTTCAAAAAGTTGGTAGAAGCCTATTTGCCATAACAAATTTTGGCAAAGAGCTAGTAAGTAGCAAGGACAAAAAGAGCAAATTTCTCTCTTGGTACGATGAAATTTACAAACAAGAGATAAGGCAAGAGGAAAAAGAAGCCACGGAAAACACCCCAGATGACAATATAGATGAAGCGCTTTGCAAAATAAAAGAAGAGCTAAAAAGTGAAATTTTATCTAGCATTTTAGAAAAAGAGCCAAGATTTTTTGAATACCTTGTAACAAAGCTACTTGAAAAGATGAATTATGGAGCTGGAAATCTCACAAACAAAGGCCCAGATGGCGGGATAGATGGCATCATAGATGAAGATGAACTTGGGCTTTCTAAAATTTACATCCAAGCAAAAAGATACAAAGACGGTAGTAATATCCGTAGGCCAGAAATTCAGCAGTTTATCGGTGCTATCTCAAATAAAAATACTAAAAAAGGCGTCTTTATCACTACAGCGAAATTTACAAAAGATGCCCAAACGTTTGCCAAAGATAGTCAAAACTTTAGCGTAGTCTTGGTAGATGGCGACAAGCTTGCAGAGCTAATGATAAAATATAAAGTCGGAGTTCAGACAAGCCAAATATATGAAATTTGCAAAATCGACACCGACTTTTTTGAGGAAAATAATTTTTAAAAATTTTAAGCCATAAAGTACTACTGCTTGGGATCATTTCGGTCTTGCTTTATTTATATGTTAAAAAGCAAATTTAAATCTTTACTAACGCCAAAATAGTCCAAATTTACCAGCTTAAAATGCTTTTTAGATCAAATTTTACTCTTATAAACGCCGTCTAAATTTTAAGTGTTATAATTACAGCGAAATAACGATTTTAAGGAGAGGATATGCAATCTCGCATAATCACTGGCGTTTTGATGTTTGTTGCTATTTTAATAGTTTTTTTTATTGATAATTATATTTTAAATTTTATCTTGCTTGGGGCTGTGCTTTATTTTGCTTTTAATGAGTCGCTCAAGCTTTATAATATCGATCACAAACAGCTAGTTTTTGCCGCACTTGCTTTTTACGTGCTTACATATTTTACAAATCCAATTTTCATAGCGATCCTTGCTATCATGCTGGTTGCTTCGATCCTAGCTCACATAAAAAGTGAAAATTTAAAGCTAGTCGCACCTTTCGTATATCCGACCACGCCGATCTTTATGATGTGGATGCTTTACTCAGAGTATGGCGTAGGCTATCTTGTATGGCTTATTTTAAGCGTAGTTGCAAGCGATAGTGGTGCATTTTTTGTTGGCAAAATGTTTGGCAAACATCCATTTAGCCCAAGCTCACCAAACAAAACAATCGAAGGTGCAGCAGGCGGTGTGGCGATAGGCACTGTGATTGGCTGCATTGTTGGAAATTTTGTAACTGAAGGATTTTTCCAAATTTTATTTTCAAGCTTTTTAGTCTGCGTCTTTGCAGTTTGGGGAGATTTGTTTGAGAGTTACCTAAAAAGACTTTGCGGCGTCAAAGATAGTGGTTCGCTCTTCCCAGGACACGGTGGCATGCTTGATAGGATAGATGGTTATTTATTTGGCGTAGTCGCCCTACTTTGGTCGCTCTCGTGGTAATACTTGGCTCAACTGGCTCAATCGGCAAAAACGCCCTTAACCTTTGCGAAAAATTTGGCGTAGAGGTTGAGGCGTTAAGCTGCGCTAAAAATGTAGATTTACTAAATGAGCAAATTTTAAAATTTAAACCAAAATTTGTCTGCGTAGGCGATGAAAAGCTAGCTAAAAATGTAAAAAACATAGAAGCTAAAAATATCTTTTTTGGTGAGGCTGGACTGCTGCAAATGCTAGAAATTTCAAGCTCAAAAAAGGTAATAAACGCCCTTGTTGGCTTTGCTGGCCTTGCTCCTAGTTTAAAGACGCAAACTCTTGGCAAAAGGCTTGCGCTTGCAAACAAAGAGAGCCTTGTTGTTGGCGGCAAATTTCTAAAAACTAGAGAAATTTTACCAATAGACAGCGAGCATTTTGGGCTTAAATTTCTACTAGAAAACAAAACTGCGCCAAAAAGACTCATCGTCACAGCAAGTGGCGGTGCATTTTATAAAAAGCCGATCAAATTTCTAAAAGACGCCACGCCAAGTGATGCGCTAAAGCATCCAAACTGGGATATGGGCGCAAAGATAACGATTGATAGTGCGACGATGGCAAATAAGCTTTTTGAGGTGATGGAGGCTTATTGGCTTTATAGCATCAAGGAGATCGAGGCTGTGATAGAGCCAACCTCTGCGATACACGCCGTAGTTGAATTTATAGACGGCTCAAGCACGATGCACCTCTCGCGACCTGATATGAAGTTAGCTATCGCTCATGCTATGTTTGAAAATGTCAGTAAAAATATCGTTTCGCACGCAAATTTACTTGATCTAAAAAATATAAAATTTCATAAAATTAGCCTTAAAAAATATCCCATTTTTTCGCTAAAAGATAAAGTCCTGGCAAACCCTGATCTAGGTGTAGTGATAAATGCTGCAAATGAGGTTGGAGTATTTAGCTTTTTAGAGAAAAAATGTTCGTTTTTGGATATCTCAAGGCTCGTTTTAAGCTCTGTTAAAAATTTTAGAAATATTAAAATTTCAAGTATTGATGAAATTTTTGAAGCTGATAAAGAAGTTAGAAATTACGCAAAAAGGATGTTAAATGCAAAGGTATGAGGGTTATAAATTTGATCCCAAACAAAGCTTAATCGGCGTTCAGTTTTTATTTGTCGCCTTTGGTGCACTGGTATTAGTGCCGATACTTACGGGACTAGATGCAAATGTAGCTCTCTTTACGGCTGGTCTTGGCACGCTACTTTTTCAGCTAATTACTAGAAAAAATGTTCCGCCTATTTTTTTAGCAAGCTCCTTTGCTTTTATCGCGCCACTTCAGTACGGTATCGAAAAATGGGGCATAGCCGTGACGATGGGGGGCGTTATATTTGCTGGATTTTTCTACGTTGTTTTAAGCCTCGTGGTCCGATTTGGCGGAGAGAAAATTTTGCATAAAATTTTGCCTCCAGTTGTCGTTGGACCTGTCATCATGACAATAGGCCTTATCCTTGCTCCAAATGCCGTCAAAATGGCAACATCAGCCACTGAAATTTATACTCAAAATGAAGCAATGATCGTCGCTGGCATTTCGCTAGTGGCTACCATTTTAGTGATGATGCTTGGACGTGGCATGTTTAGGCTTATACCTATTTTACTTGGTATTATCGTCGGATACATCGTAGCTTACTGCTTTGGCATGGTTGATTTTACCCCTATCTTTAATGCACCTTGGTTTAGAATGCCAAATTTCACTACACCAAAATTTGAGTTTGAAGCAATCATTTATATGATACCTATCGCCATAGCTCCAGCGATCGAGCACATAGGCGATATGCTTGCTATCTCAAATGTCACAAAAGAGGATTTTCTAAAAAATCCAGGCCTTAAAAATACGCTCCTTGGAGATGGACTTGCTACTTCGCTTGCTGCCTTTTTTGGTGGCCCGCCAAACACTACATACTCAGAGGTCACAGGCGCAGTTAGCCTTACAAAAGCTTATAATCCAGCAATCATGACCTTTGCGGCGATCACTGCCATCGTGCTAGCCTTCATTGGCAAGCTAGGAGCTGTGCTCTCAACTATCCCAGCCCCAGTCATCGGCGGTATCATGCTGCTACTTTTTGGCATCATCGCAAGCGTTGGCATGGAGACGCTTATAAAAAATAAAGTTGACCTTGCAGACCCTAGAAACATGATAATCGTAGCCCTCATCTTCATCTTTGCCATCGGCGGCATGGTGCTTGACCTTGGAGCGGTTAAATTTTCAGGTATAGGGCTTGGTGCGGTTACTGGTATAGTTTTAAATTTGCTTTTACCAAAGACAAAGCATTATGAAGGATATTAATGCGTAAATTTTTACTTTTTTTACTAACCTTTACCACTGCTAGTTTAGCCAATACTTTAGACTATGCGCTTATCAAAAAAGGTGAGCCAAGCGAAAACACGATGTTGTTAATCGGCGGTATTCAAGGCGATGAGCCGGGTGGATTTTTGGCAGCCTCTATCGTGGCAACTGACTATAACATCACAAAAGGCTCGCTTTGGGTCGTGCCAAATTTAAATTTCCCAAGCATAATCGAGCGAAGTCGTGGCACAAAAGGCGATATGAATAGAAAATTTGCCCATGTAGATAAAAATGATCCAGACTATAACTCAGTAATGAAGATAAAAGATGTCATCACTGATAAAAACGTCACGCTCATCTTAAATTTACACGATGGAAGTGGCTATTACAGAGATAAATTTATAAACAAAGACGAAAATCCAGACAAATGGGGCAATACTTGCATAATAGATCAAAGCACGCTTCCTGGCTCAAAATATCCAGAGCTTGAAAGTATCGCCTCAAGCGTAAAAGATGTGCTAAATAAGCATCTAATAGATCAAAAACACCAGTATCACATCAAAAACACGCACACTGCGATGGGTGATAAAGAGATGCTAAAAAGCCTAACTTACTATGCTATTACGCAAAATAAGTCAGCCTTTGCAAACGAAGCTAGTAAAAATTTAAACGCCGAGCAAAGGACTTATTACCATCTAATCGCCATTGAAGAATATATGAAAAAGGCTGGCATCAGCTTTACTAGGCCGTTTAATCTTGATGTTAAAAGCGTAAAAAAAGCAATCGAGAAAGAGATCAGACTTGAACTTGAAAATTCATACGCGATAAGTCTTAAAAATCTAAAGCCTTTAATAAATTTTGTCCCACTTAAAAAAAGCGAGTTAAATTACAGCTCACCAAATCCGCTAATAGCTGTTATAAAAGAAAATGGTAGCTTCAAAGTGCAGTACGGCAACCGCTTTGTTACTAGGCTAAAGCCACAATATTTCGAGTTTGCGAAGCCACTTGATGAAATTTCACTAATAAGCGACGGTAGCGAGCTTACATTAAAAAGTGGCGATAAATTTAGCGTGAAAAAGAGCTTTAAAGTAAAAGCACTCAAAAACGTGCGCGTAAATGTCATAGGATATGGCACAAAAAGTATAGATGAGAGCGAGCAAGAAGTGGCTAAAAATAGCCTAAATAAAAGCTACAGCATCGATAAAGATGGCAAAATTTACCGAGTCGAGTTTTATAAAAACGAAGATGGCAAAGAGAAATTTGCTGGCATGATCTTAGCGGAGTTTAGATGATAATTGGCATCGAAAGTAGCTGCGATGATAGCTCGGTCGCACTCATAGATGAATGCACTTTAGAGAAGATTTATTATAAAAAAATTTCTCAAGAAGAGGAGCACGCTATCTTTGGTGGCGTGGTTCCTGAGCTTGCAGCTAGGCTTCATACAAAGGCACTGCCAGCACTTTTAGAGGATATCTTGCCAAATTTTAAAGATATAAAAGCGATCGCTGTGACAAATGAGCCAGGTCTTAGCGTGAGCCTAATAGGCGGCGTCAGCATGGCAAAAGCATTAAGCGTGGCTCTAAGTATCCCGCTAATTGCCGTAAATCATTTAGTTGGCCACATCTACTCACTATTTTTAGATCGCGAAGCTACCTTTCCACTTGGCGTCCTGCTAGTAAGTGGTGGGCATACGATGCTCTTAGAGATTGAGAAAAATGGTGAAATCACTGAGCTAGCAAGCACTAGCGATGATAGCTTTGGTGAGAGCTTTGACAAGGTTGCTAAAATGCTTGATCTTGGCTATCCAGGCGGTGCCGTAGTTCAGCAAAATGCCCTACTTTGTAAAGACAAAGAGAGGTTTCATTTTACCATTCCACTTCTTCACGACAAGCGCCTTGAGTATAGTTTTTCAGGGCTTAAAAACCAAGTCAGAGTTGAAATTTCTAAGCTAGATAGTATCACTCCAAAAGATATCGCTGACATCTGCTACGCATTTGAAAATACTGCCTGTGAGCACATTTTAAACAAGCTTGAAAAGGTCTTTTGTTTAAGAAATTTTAAGCGTTTTGGTGTAGTTGGCGGCGCAAGTGCAAATCTAAATTTACGAAAAAGACTTGAAACGCTTTGCCAAAAAAATGAGTGCAAGCTTTTGCTAGCTCCACTTGAGTTTTGCTCTGATAACGCCTTGATGATAGCAAGAGCGGGACGTGAGAAGTACCTAAAAGGCGAGTTTGTAAGCCATAGCGAGCTAAATATAAATCCAAGAGTCAGCTTTAAAAAGCTTGAGTTAAATTAAACTTTTTAAAAACATAAAATTTTGCGCCTAAATCTTGATAGCTTCGTAAGTAAAAACGTAATAAAATCTAAAAAATTTCAAAAAAAGAATCTTTAATGGACGAGTTTTTAAATCACGCTTGGCATTTAAATAAAATTTACGCCAATACCGATGCGAGCGTGCCTTTTTACCCAGATCTACTGGCGCTTCTTTTATCTTGTGATGAGAAAAATTTAGATGAGCTTATGGCTCTTGCCGAGTTTAGAAATATCTTAAAAAAGCTAGGCATTGGACTTGATATCTTTAGCATACAAAGTGCCCAGCTAGCCACGCTAAAAGCGTTAAATGAGGCAAAAATTTCAAGTGATGAACTTATAACCTACTTACAAAAGCTACGTGATGAAAAGATAATTAGCCATGAAAAATTTGATTTTTTAATAAAATTTATAAGCAAAAACTCAAATCAAAATAAAGCTGAAATTTCTAATGTAAAGCCAAAAGATCACTTTCACAAGAGCCTAGATTTTCTAAACGAGATAGATGAAAAAGCAAGCATGCTTGATGAAGATAAAGAATTTTTACTAGCTTTGAAAAATGCCAAGAAAAGATCAAATGAAACGCTTTTTAATATCGCAGTAAGCGGTATCATAAACTCTGGCAAATCAACGCTTTTAAATGCACTTTTAAACAAATCCATCCTTGGCACTTCAAATGTGCCTGAGACCATAAATTTAACCATCTTAAAGCACGCAACAACTAGCCATGCAAAGGTAAATTTTTATAGTCCAGATGAGCTAGAAAAGCTTGGACTTTCAAGCAAAAATCTACCAGCTAGTAGCGTAGAGATCAGCCTAGATGAGATAAAAAACTATACATCTTCAAGCTCAAAAACGGCAAATCTCGTAAAAAGCGTTGAGCTTTATGATGACTTGGAGCTTTTAAGAGATAATGTCTGCATTATAGACACTCCTGGCATAGATGATGCGATCGTGTTAAGAGAGCAAATAACTACAAATTTTATGAAAGAGTGCGACCTTTTAGCACATCTCATGAATGTCTCACAAAGTGCAACGCAAAAAGACGCAATATTTTTGAAAAAATGCCTTGAAAACTCGCATATCGTAAGAGTTGCTATCGTGCTAACTCACGCTGATGAGTTAAACGCAAAGGATATTAATGAAACGCTTAACTACGTAAAAAAGGCGATTGGCGAGCAGATAAATGATATTAAGATAGATTATTTTGCCCTTAGCGCGAAAGCTTATCTTGATGGCGCTTTAAATAGTGGCGTGCAGGAGTTTAAAGAGTATCTTTACGATGTGCTTTTTGGCAAAGACTCTAAAAAATCAGCTCTAATTTTAAACTCATATCAAAAAGAATTGCAAAATATTTTAAAAACAAAACTCGAAGCCACAAAGACTGAAATTTTAGAGCTTAAAGCATTTGGTTTAGAGCTAGAAGCTTTGCAAAACGAGCAAGCAAATATCAAAAATTCTCTTAATGAAAATTTCACAAAACTTGAAAGGCTTTTAGAAACCGAGCTAAAAAAACTCGATGATAAAAATGCAAAAGATATCTATAAAATGGGGCTTGAAGCACTACTACAAAATCTAAATGAAAAGATTAAGAGTGAAATCGCTTACTGTAAAAGTAAAAGAGAAAATTTAAATCTAAAACGTCTTACACAAATAGCAAAAACTACACTTTGTGACGGAGTTGCGGCACTTATGAGAGAGGCCAGAAATGAAACTTTGGTGCAGACAAAGTCATGCGAGCAAAATATTGCTTTAAGCTTTGATGGCTTTAAGGTGAGTGAAAATAAAATTTTTAGTATAAATGACTTTTTAAAGCAAATGGGCGTAGAGCTTGATTTTAGCGAGCTTTTAGATGAGCTTGAAGCTAAAATTTTAAGCAAAAGCGAGCCAAATGAGGCACTTTTAAGTTTAAGACAAAATTTACTTAACAATAAAAGCATATCGCAGTTTTGTGAGATGCTAGCAGAACACGAAAAAAAGCTGCTAAAAGAGCGAGTAAAGGCTTATGAGATGAGCCAAAAAGAGGCTTTAAATAAAAGGCTTTTAGTGCTCAATGAAAAACTTAATGAGCTAAATTTACAAAATCAAAGCTCAATTTCAAAGCTTAAACAAAAGACCTCCTTGCAAGATGAAATTTACTCACTTTTAGAGGATATTAAAAATGTTTAATGAGTTTATAAATGCCTACAAAGCGAGATATTTTAAGGTCTTTACAAATGATTTTAAGGGCGAGCTAGCTAGACTCGTAAATGATCTAAACGATCCTAGTTTGCATATAAGCGAGCAGATAAAAGAGAGCTTAAATTTACTAATAGACACTCTAAATGAACCACCACTAATAGCTGTTATCGGTCAATTTTCAAGTGGAAAATCAACGTTTTTAAACGCACTTCTTGGTCAAGATATCTTGCCATCAGGACTAACTCCAGTCACCGCAAAGGCTGTGAGGCTAAAATTTGCAAAGATGCCACTTCTAAGCGTGAAATTTATAAACGGCAGCGAAAGCCTGCTAGCAAGTAGCGATCTAGCCGAGCTAAATAAGTTAGGCGAGCAGATTTCTGGTATGACGCTTTATGCGCCAAGTGAAATTTTAAAAGAGATAAATTTCATCGACACTCCTGGCCTAAACTCGCTAAGAGATGCTGACACAAAAGAGACAAAAAATACGCTAAAAAAGGTTAGCGGCGCAATATGGCTAAGCCTTGCGAACAACGCCGCAAAGGCAAGCGAGCTTGAAAGTATCAAAGAAATTTTAAAAGCAAATGATCTAAAAGCGATCTGCCTAATCAACCAAAAAGACAAGCTAAGCGAGGAGGAGCTTAAAAGTTTGCTAAAGCACGCTAGGCAAACTTATGGCGAGCTTTTTGAAGATATCATCACTATCTCATCAAAGCAAGCACTCCTTGGCATCACAAATAATGACAAAAGCCTACTTGAAGCTTCAAATTTTAACGAAGCTCTAAAGGCTATTAAAGAGTGCTTTTTAGACAAGAGCTTTAAAGAAAATTTCATAAAAGTAAGGGCAAAAAAGATCGTAAAACTCCTAACCAACGAGCAAGAAAAACATCTAGAAATTTATGATAATGCACGGTTTATTTTAGATGAATTTAGTGGCTCATTAGATGAGAGGCTAGAGGCGATAAAAGAGGAGTTTAAACCAAAGATCGCTTTAAGATATAGTCAAATGAGTGAAGTTATAAAACTTGCTGCCGATGAGGTATTTAAGCTACTTAAGCCATTTTCAAAGACAAAATTTAACGCTTCAAAGACACTTTTAAATAAAGAAATTTACAAGCGTGAAAATTTTGAGGTAATAAGTCTTGATAGCGACGAAGTCTTTTCAAAACTTATCTACGAAGATGTAGTTTTTAATAAATTTTTTAAACGCTACAAAAAAGATCTAAAAGAGCTAGAAAATGCAATAACCTCAGCATTTAATGAGCTTTATAAAAATTTAGAGGATAAATTTTTAATATATAAATCTCGCTATGAAAATTACGCTAGCTTTGATGATCAAGTCTTGGCTTATGAAACAAAATCCATAAACACCTATGCCGGACGGACATATGAAAATTTTTTAAGAGAGTATGAAACTGCCAAATTTAAGGCTATACAAAAGGTCTCTTTGTTTTTTGAAAAGCTTGATATAAAGCTAGCCTCAAACTATGAAAACGCACTCAAACTCGCGGTTTATTTTATAAAACAAAAGATAGAAAAGACTCTAGAGTCGCACCTACAGATGAATACGCCACTTTATATCCCAAGTGCAAAAGACGTCTATGAGCGTATGCTTGATGCGTTTAGCCTTTATGAGTTTGAAGCTTTAATGTGCTCAAATAGCTCGTTTTTAAATAAAATTTTGCTTGATATAAAGAGCGATTTTAATGAAATTTATACTTTAAAAATAGCAATGCTTGATGGCTTAAAAGCAAGAGTTAAAGAGCAAATTTCAAAGATTGAAGAGATTTGTGAAAACTCATTGCTATTAAGATAAATAAAATTTTTAAAACTTAGAACTATCCATTTAAGGATAGCTTTTATTTTATGCGTGCATTACGCCGATCTTTGGTGCGTCAAATGCAGTTACACGTTTTGGCACTCCTTTAAATTTCTCGACATTCACAAGGCTTGTGTGAGCGGTGTTGCTCTGGCTCATCTTGCTTGATGGCACGTCTTTTGTGAGCACATTTAAATTTCCGTGCAAGCAAAGGCTCTTTTCGCCCGGTTTTTCAGGGTCATACCACGCACCTTCGCTTACTATTACGACATTTTGTGGCACATCCTCAGTCACAAAGGCACCGCACAAAATTTCGCCCCTATCATTAAACACACGCACCACGTCGCCCATCTTTATTCCTCTAGCCTCGGCTGTTTTTGGATTTATAAGCACTGGCTCGCGCTCTGTGATCTCATTAAAGTTGCGAAGTACAGAGTTATTTAGCTGCGAGTGAAGTCTAAATTTAGAGTGCGCACCGCTGATTGCGATAGGATACTTTTTATTTTTTGCGCCCAGCCACTCAAATGGCTCAAGCCAAGCTGCATGCGGTGGGCAGTCATCATAGCCAAAGCCAGCGACCGTTTCAGAGTAAATTTCTATCTTGCCAGATGGTGTTTTTAGCGGATTTGCCACTGGATCGTCGCGGAATTTCTTGTAGTTTGTAAAGTAGCGTTTTTTCTCATCGATCTTGTCAAATCTAAAGTATCCCTTCTCCCAAAATTCCTCAAAGCTAGGCATGCTCTCATACCCAAGCTCGGTAGCCTTTTTAACGGCATCTTCATATATTGTCTTAACCCACTCTAGCTCGCTTTTGTCCTCGCTAAATGCCTCTTCCCTGCCCCACTCTTTGGCAATCAGCCTTGCAATCTCGAAGTCACTCTTGCTCTCGCCAAATGGCTTAACTAGTGGCTTCATCGCAAATAGATACTCGCTCGTTGAGTTTGCCATCTCGATGTCTGTTCGCTCGTACTCAAGCGCAGCTGGCAAGACGATGTCGCTAAATTTAGCCGTGCTCGTCCAAAACGGCTCGCAAGTGATGATAGCATTAACGTTTCGCATAGCTTTTATCGCTCTATTTGCGTCAGGATGCCTTGTGAAAGTCGATCCATTTGCGTTAAACATCACTCTAATCTTTGGCAGTTTATAGCTCTTGCCATTTCTTGTTATCTCCTTGCCTGGCTCAAGTAGTGCGTCTATTAGCCTTGAGTTTGGCATGTCATAGCCCTTTGTCTTTGGTACCAGTCCGCTATCAATAAATTTTTGAGGCACCTTTATCTCAAACGCCGCTAGTTTAGGAGCTATGAAGCTCTCATCAGCATTTTTGTGCATGCCGTCATTTGTGACAAAACCACAACCCTCTTTACCGATATGTCCAAGCATCGCATTTAGTGTCACAAGCGCCCAGTACGCCATCTCGCCGTGATCTTGCCTTTGGATGGCGTAGCCGCTAACTATGACTGAGTCGTTTTTGACTAGATCCTCGCTAAATTTCGCCAGATCTTGCTCGCTCACGCCACAAATTTTGCTTGCCCAAGCTAGGTTTTTATTGACCCCGTCTTTTGTGCCAAGCATATACTCTTTAAATTTGTCAAAGCCAACGGTGTATTTTTCTATAAATTCTTTGCTGTAAAGCCCTTTTTCAAAAAGGTAGTTGCACATACCTATCATCATCGCCGTATCGGTGCAAGGCACGACTTCAAGGTATTTTGAGTCAAAGTATTTTGCGCTATCGTTGTGATAAACATCGACGCTATAAATTTTCATCTCGCCACTTTCGCCCTTTTTTCTGATCTCGTCATAGTATTTATATGAGTTGTGAAGTGGCACGCCAATAGCGATCTTATTTGAAACGACTGGGTTTGTGCCCCAAAATACGATCGTTTTGGCATTTTTTAAGATAGCCTCCCACTTTGTTGGCGCTAGTGTTGGATCAATAAAGCCAGTGATGTGCGGCATGATGACAGTCGCTGCGCCGTATGAGTAGCCACCAAGCTCATTTACGTATCCGCCAAGCACGTTAAGTAGCCTCTTTGCGGTCTTTTGGCTGTGACCAACTTTACCAAGGCTGCCCCACTGATAAACCTGTCCATAGATCGCTTCAGCGCCGTATTTATCAAAATTTTCTTTTAAAATTTTTGCACTTAGCTTTATAGCCTCGTCCCAGCTCACACGCACAAATTCTTCTTTACCACGAAGCTCTGGCTTTGGGTTGTTTGGATTGGCTAAAAAGCTCTTTCTAACAAATGGATATTTTACTCTGCTCTCGTTTTGGATGTAGTCAATGACTGCGTTATTTAGCTCGTTTGGATAAGCATCGCCCTCAAATGGCACGGTCTCAACCACGCGCCCTGCGATAGTTCTTACATAAAATGCGCCAAATTTATTTGCGCTTAGTCCGCTTTTCTTGTCAAATAACGCTTGCTCTGCGCTTCCAAGCTCGTTTGCTTGAAGGCTAACCGCGCCTAATGCGCTTAATCTTAAAAAGTCTCGTCTTTTCATTTTCTCTCCGATTTTGGTTAAATTTATTGTTTTTGGTTGGTTTTAGAAATTATAAATTTAGGGTTTTGTATCATTTCATCGTTTAAAGGCCTTGTAATGTAATACGCAAACTTGCGTCTAAATTGCGCTATTTTAGCCAAAATTTTTAAAGGATGGGCAGATGATTGGATTTTATGTAAATGTAAAGTTAAAAGCTGGATGTGAGGCGAAATTTGAAGAAATTTTAAAAGAGATCGTACTAGCTTCAAGAAAAGATAAAGGCTGCATAAGCTACGAGTGCGGCATGGTTGTGGGTGGTAAAAACGAATACTGCTTTATGGAAATTTGGGAAGATCTTACAAGCCAAAAAGAGCATATGAAAAGCGCTCATATGGTGAAAAACGCAGCTGCACTGGAGGCTTGCAAAGAGAGCCAAGAGGTAAAAATAGTAAATTTTGTAAGCGTAAAGGAATAATATTTGCTTTAAAAAGGGCAAAATCCACAAAAATGAGCGAAGAAAAAATGCTTGAGATGATAAATGCGACTGCTGATATTATATTTATGGCCGTACTTAGGGGGCGAGTGAGCTTTGAGGCTTGCAAAAAAGATAGAGAATTTATTGACTCTTTAAGAGAAGAGCTACTTGGCAAAAATCCAAATAAATTTAAAATCGCCCAAAACTCATACCAAATGATCGCCATTTTTGAAAAATATCGCAATAAAAAATAATCCACTTAAAATTTAAATCTGCTTGCCGATATTGTGTTAAAGGATTTTGACATGATAAACGCACTAAATGGATTTAATCAAAGCTTTAACTACCAAGACGCTTTTAGCAAGTACCAAGCCACAAACGCAAAATTAGACAAAGTAGAAATTCCCACCAAAACTGCGGATATCAAGCATCTACCGCTCTCTGGCTACTCATCAAATGATAAAATTTCTATCTGGGGCAAGATAAATGGCCTTGATAGCGGAGCGAGCAAAGATGAAATCTCTAGCCTTAAAAATTTCATTGATAGTACGAAGCTTTGGCGACTAAACTCCATAATCACTAGCGAGAAAAACGGCTTTAGCGTAGATGAGTTCATCAAAAATCACAAAATGAACGTAAATAACAAAATAATCAATAATGCTTTTGGTGCTCTTTATCTAAGCCGTGAGGCTACAAATTTGCTAGACTCTGATCTAAGCATCGATGAGTTTAAAGATAAATGGCTGGAATTTACCGCCGAAAGGATACTTGGCGAGCATGCAAATGTGAAAATTTCTTTTAAAGACGGGGCTTTACATTACGAGCAAAGCTCGGATAAAAAACGTATAGAATTCTTAGGTCAGCCTATGTTGCACCGTGTGAGCTACGCTGATAAAAACAGCAAAGATGAGTTTTTAAAATTTCTAAAAACAAGCTATGAAAAGGGTGAGAGCATCGCTGATGTGCTGCAAAATATCGCCCTTACGCCAGTTAGAGAAAATGGCGATGAAGAGATGGAAGAAGAGAAATTTAAGCCTATGCAAGTTACCAAAAAGAGCGTAACTTACACAGATAAGGATATAAAACGTGAATTTTTTGAGGAATTTATCAGACGCGAGGTCGAAAATGGAGCGAGCTTTGATGATCTAGTACAAAAGCTAAACAAGCTAAAGCCAAAGGATATTCTCGCATAGTTTTGGCTTTAGGCTGAAATTTTAGTGGGTGACTTGGCCGCTAAATTTCTACATAGGCTTAATTTAAAGAGTTAGCCAGCTTAGCTCCATAAATTTCTACTTTGGATTATTTATGCTTATCACCATATTTTTCTCATCAAGATATAGCTTAGCTGCCTCTTTGATCTCGTCATTTGTGATAGCTTTTACCGCGCTTATGTACTCATCAGCCGTATAAAGTGGCGTTTTAAAAATTTTATTTGAGATGATGAGCTTTTGCCAAAACTCAGGCTTTTCATAATCTTTTTTTATAGAAATTTCACTCTGTGCCTTAAAATCTTCCAAATGCTTTGGCAAGATCACGCCACTACTCTTGATGCTAGCTATTATCTGCTTTATCTCAGCGATAATCTTGTCCGTGTTTGCGGGATCACAAGTAAAACTAATTAGCATATCTGAATGCTCAAAAGGATAGCGTGAGAGCTTGGCATTTAGGCTAAAGCCATATGTTTGGCCCTTATCTTCTCTGATCTTTTCTCGAAGCGCCGTTTTTAAAATTTCGCTTAATGCCCTTAACCTAATCGCTTTTTCAAAACTATATTTCGCATCAGAATTTATGATGTTTATACCAACATCGCTTCTTTTTGAGGTCTGATACTCTCTTTTAAATGTATGCTGACCCTTGATACTTCGCACGCCATCGTCTTTAAAATTTTCAGCTTCGCCAAGCTTTGGCAAGGTGGCGATATACTTTTTAATAAGTGGTAAAAGCCTCTCTTCGTCGGTGTCGCCGATGATTACAAAAGTATATGAGGCTGCATTTGTAAATTTATCTTTGATGATCTCTTTTAGCTCATTTAGCTTTAACGCATCGATATCAGCCGTCTCAAGTGGCGCGACACGTTTATTGTTTTCATAAAAAAACTTGCTAAATTCGGTACTAAATTTATATTCAGGCAAATTTTGCTCTTTAGCTAGCTCATCTTTTGCTCTTTGCTTTATCCTCTCAAGCACGTTTGCATCGGCTCTTGGAGCATTAAATTCTAAATTTATAACAGCTAGCAGCGAGCTAAGATCGCTTGTGCTTGATGAGCCATAAATGCCCTGTGTGAGCGCTTCTATGCCCTTTTCATAGCTTACGATCTTTCCATTTAGTGCCTTTGAGAGCTCATAGTTATTAAATTTACCAACACCGCTTTCATTTGTGAGCGCAACGGCAAAGCTACCAAGCTTTGGATCAGCCAAATTTGATGTGCCTCCTTTGCTGACGGCTGCAAACAAAACGCTATCTTTTTTAGTGGCTAGTGGCTTAAAGATAACTTGCGAGCCATTTGACATTTTGTAGGTATAAATTCCATTTTTTTCATCAAAGCTTCTTGAGCTTATCTCTTTTGGCTCTAAATTTTCATTGCCTAGACTCTTGTCGTTATTGCTACCAGATAGGCTTGTGTTATAAGCAGGCGCCTTGGCAAAAAGCTTTAAAAACTCATCTTTGCTAAGCCTAAAGCCATCTTTGCTAAAAATTCTTACACGCTCATCAGAAATGGCCAAAATTTGCCTAAATCTATCATTAACGTCTTCTAGCGTAATCTCGTTTAATAGCTTTAAACTAAGCTCTTTTTCATCTTCATCACTTAACACAAAGCCACCATTTTCTATCATATTTAAAATTTGTCCTGCGTAAGCGCTTGACTTTTTAGTCTTTGAGCGTTTAAATTTTGCATCTACATTTGCCACAAACGCCTTTTTCACATCTTCAAAATCATCTTTATTAAAGCCAAACTCTTTAATGCCTTTTATAACGCCAAGCATATCTTTAAGGCTTGCGTTAAAATCGCCTCCAAGTACATTTGTTTCAAAACTATAAATTTTCTGCTTTGCTTGAAGTGTTTGAGCTATAAAATCAGTACTTAAATTTGATGAATTATTTGCATTTTTTTGCTCATAAAGCATATTTATCAGGCTTGCGATAAGTGCATCTTTTAGATTCCTCTTTGCATCAGCTTCATTTACAACCGGGCTAAATTTATCAAAATAGCTAAGTCTAACTAGCTCCATTCCAGTTTCATTTGAGTCATAGTTAAAAATATTTAAACCATTTTTAAAGCTGATATTTTTTTCTGGATGAATGTAAGAATTTGTATTTTTTGCTTGGCTAAAGTTTTTTTCGATTAAGCTTTTTATCTCATTTTTATCAAAGTCGCCAACAGCGACAAAGCTCATAAATCTTGGCTGATAAAGCCTCTCGTAAAATTCTTGCATATGCTTAGCATCTACGCTTTTGATGACGTTTATATCGCCTATTGGCACTCTTTTTAGATAGATACTGTCCTCAAAAATATCTTTTGTTTGAGCCAAATAAAGCCTATATCCTGGCGTATTTCTCTGGCGCTCTTCTTCCATTATGACGCCACGCTCTTTATCAAGCTCCTTAGGATCGATTTTAACGCCATCTATCCAATTCGAAAAGACCTTAAATGTATCTTGTAAATTTTTCTCATTTACATTAATCGTTAAGACATAGCTCGTCTGATCGTAGCTCGTCTGCGCGTTTAGATCGGCTCCAAATTTCACACCAAGGCTCTCGAGCTGTTTAATGAGCTCATTTTTGCTAAAGTCGCGGCTGCCATTAAATGCCATGTGCTCCAAAAAGTGAGCAAGACCTTGCTCGCCGTCTTTTTCATCAGTTGAACCAGAATTTATAACAAGATAAAAAATAGCTGTTTTTTGTGGAAATTTATTCTCTTTGATATAGTATTTTAGCCCGTTTTTTAGCTCTCCATTTAACATATCTTTATCGTTTTGAAGCGCAAAAAGACCCATTACTAGACAAAAAAGCAACAAAATTTTTCTCATTATTTTCCTTTTTAATTTTAATCGATAGACAAAGCAGAATTTAGCATAAGCCTGCAAATTTGCAGGCTAGAAGATTATTTTAGATCATATTTTTTAAGTAAAGCTTCGTAGCTTCCGTCTTTTTTCATATCATCTAAAATTTGATTTATTTTCTCTATTAACGCGCTCTCTTTTCCTTTATCAAAAGCTATTGAAAAGCCCTCGCTACCATCAACTTCTTTGAAAAATGCTTCAAGTTCTGGATTTTTCTTGATAAAGCCATATCCGATAGAGCTATCAAGGATGACTGCGTCAAATTTGCCAACTTTTAATCCCATGATAAGTGGCACAGTATCTTCTGAAGGCACTACTTTTACGCCATTTATAGCATTTGCTGCTAGCTCTTGGACGGTGCCTTGTTGCACGCCAACTCTTTTGCCAGCTAGCTCATCTTTAGCTTTTAATGCGTCATTGCCTTTTTTCTTTAGGTAGAGGTTTTCAGTTAGATAGTATGGCTTTGTAAAATCAATCGATTTTAATCTATCTGAAGTCGCACTCATCGCACTTATTATGCCATTTATTTTGCCAGCTTTAAGTGCTGGGATAAGGCCATCAAAACTCATATTTATGATCTTATATGAAAAGCCTGCACGCTTTGAAATTTCATCAATCAGCTCAATGTCAAAACCTGTTATTTTGTTATTTTCATCGATATATTCAAATGGCGGATAGTTCGCCGCTGTGCCAAATTTTAGCTCGTTTGCACAAAGAGCAACAAAAGCTGTGAGTAAAAGAGCAAAGATCTTTTTCATAATAGTGTCCTTTAAGGTGATTTAGTGGCTTAATTATCAGTATTTCTCTATTAAAAATTGTTTAAATCCGTAATAAAAGAAAAATGCTATAAATAATCGTATAGCAAAGTAGCATATAAATTTTTATAAATAAGTTCTATCCCTTAATTATCTTAAGGGATAGAATAATAGGAGCTCTAAGAGTAAGTCAAAGATTAAAATTTACTTTTTCTAACTTCGTTTACTATCGCCTTAGCCATGTCGTCAACATCAGATGTTACTTCATTTGCTTTATTGACAATTACTACATTTTCTTTTGTAAGTGTGTCTATTTGAGCAACTGATTGGTTTATCATATTGATTCCTTCACTTTGCTCTTTTATAGATTCACTCATTTCATTGATTGATTGAGCTAGTACGTTTGTATTTGCTTCGATCTCTGTTAGAGATTTTTGAGTTCTCTCTGCTAGTTTTCTAACTTCATCTGCAACAACCGCAAAGCCTCTACCATGTTCTCCTGCACGTGCTGCCTCGATCGCGGCATTAAGAGCTAGTAAATTTGTTTGATCAGCTATATCTCTAATAATAGTTATGATGTTTTTGATCTCATCACTTTGTCTAATAACATCAGATGTTTTTTGAGATATTGCATTCATTGAGCTTGACATTTGCTCTACTGCAGCAGCAGACTCTTGAAGTGAGCTTGCTTGTACATTTGCACCTTGAGTTAGTTCTTTCATTGACTGACTTAAAGACTCAGCCTTTTCTTCTAGCACATGAGCTTGATCTAAATTTGCTCTTAACATCTTGGCTATCTCTTCACCAAGGGCATTTATACCAACCGCCATTTTGCCATCATCTTCAAGCCTTTTAGTAAAGTCTTGTTTTTTAAAGCTTTCTAGTAGATTTAACACGTCATCACCATTTTCTGCAATAGCATGTTTTAGTGCGATTTGTAAGTCTTTGAAAGTTTGTTTTAGCTGGCTAAGTGCAGGATTTGAAGTATCTGCGTTAAGCTGAGCTACGTAGTTACCTTTGCCAATTTGATTTACAAAAGTATTTGCTTCTTTAATGAAATTATTTTGCTCAGATAAATTTGCCTCGATTTGTTTGATATTCTCATTTATCAGTGCACTCATCTGTCCGATCTCGTCGCTACCACTACGATCTAAAAATTCAGCCTTATTAGATTTATAATTTAAGAAGTCAAAAAATCTAACTAAGCCATTTTTAGTCTGATCTATGCCAGAGATCAGGTTTTTACCTATTAATGTAGATATTAGCAACATAAGCAAAATACAAATCGCAATTACAATAGAACTTATAATAAGTTCGGTATTTGCATCACCCTTAATACGTATTGCATCTTTTTGCATATTATCAAGTAGTTTAAGCTCAAGCTCTCTCAATGCTTCTATTGAAATGCTTATCTTTGAAAACCAACTCGCTGCATCATAAGATACATCTTCAGTGGCAACTACATTTTTAATAATATTCATCGCATCTATAAAATCAGCCTTTTTTCTAGCGATGGCATCAAATTCATCACTAAATTCTTTTGGGTTGTAATCGTCAAAATCCTGCATAAATTTATTTATAACGCTATTTAGTGCAACTACTTTATTGTAGTCCTCTTTGCTTATGCTCTTTTTAGTAAAAACCCCATTTAAAGTAGCACGCAAAATACCAAGAGACTCTTTTATCTCACCAACAATAATGATACGCTTTAGATCATCTACCAAGCTAGGCTCGAGCTTATCACTATATCCATTTATAGCAATGACCTCTTTTCTTAAAATTTTTGTTATACGACTAATTAGGTCATTGCCACTTTTTTGATCTACATTTGAGCGGATACTATTTATCTCTGAAACTATTTCATTTTTCTCCTCAAGCTTATCAAGCGCAGCATCTACTTTTTTACGTTGCTCTAATAAATTTTTATTATCCCCTCCTGCTAACACACCTGAACTAAATCCGCGTTCTTTTTGCATCTCATGGATAAAATTATTTTGACTTATTATTGTATCCACGATTTTCTCACTAAACTCTGCTTTTGAGCGAGTTTTTAAGATACCATTTAGCATGTATGCACTCATGATACCAAGGCCAATAAGACTGACGATAACTATCGCCATAATCTTAGATTTAATACCTAGATTATTCATTTTCTCTCCTTTTAGTTTTTTTAAATATCTGCTTCAAAAAATAAAGCCATACGACTTTAATACTTAAAATTTATCAACCAAAAAATGCTTTTGGTTATTTTTATAAAAAATATTGATTAACGCATTTATGTAAAATTTTAATTTATATTTAGCTTTATTAAATAGTAGGAATTTTTTAACAAAATTGTGATACATGCAAATAGAAAATAGCACATTTAAAATAAATGCCGTTCTCATCCTGAGAAGCTTCATTTTTTCTCCTTGAAAATAATTAAGTCATTTTATTAATTTTACTTTTAAAAGATGTTAAATTTTAAAAATTAGAAAAAAGTGAGTTTTTGCAGAGAATTCCTGCTTCTCTGCAAATTTTGTATTTAGATTTATTTCTTTAATCCATATTTATCTAGCATTTTGTCAAATTCGCCAGATTTTTGCAGCTCATCGATCGCTGCGTCTATCTTCTTGATAAGCTCAGTGTGTTTGCCTTTATCAAACGCCATTGCAAATCCTTCCGTGCCATCAGGAACTCTTAAAAATTCTTCTAAATCTGGATTTTGTTTTAAATACTCAACCCCTATCGGACTATCAGTTAGTACAACGTCGATTTTACCAGCGTTTAGTGACATGATGGCAGCTGCTACATTTTCAGCAGGTATCGACTTAGTGGTTATGCTTTTGGCTGCTTCTTCTTGAAGTGTGCCAACTTGAGCTGAAATTTTCTTATCCTTAAGGTTGTCTTTATTTACATCTGAGCCTTTTTTGCGGATAAATAAATTCTCTGAAAAATAATATGGCTTAGTGAAATCAACCGATTTTCTTCTCTCATCAGTTGCACTCATTCCGCTTATAGCAATATCGATTTTACCGGTTTTTAATGCTGATATCAGTCCATCAAAGCTCATATTTGCAACATCAAATTTTATCCCAGTTTTTTTGGTGATCTCGTCTAATAAATCTATCTCAAAGCCAATAATTTTATTGTTTTCATCAAGATATTCAAAAGGTGGATAATCAGCGCTCGAGCCAACTTTATAAACTACATTTTTAGTAACTTCTTCGGCATTATTTGCTGTATTTTTTTTATTAGCGTCATCGCTACAACCTAGTAAAAATAAAACCGAGCTTGCCATCAAAAATTTTAAAATTTTACTCATTTTCTACTCCTTTAATGATTTAAAATTTTGCCTAAAAACTCTTTTAAACGCTCATGTTGTGGATTTGTAAAGACATTTTTCGGTGTATCATCAACTGCGATTTTGCCTTTATCCATAAAGAAAATTCTATTTGCCACATTTCTTGCAAAGCCCATCTCATGGGTCACCACAAGCATCGTTATGCCCCTTGCGGCAACATCTTTCATAATATCAAGCACCTCTCCGATCATCTCAGGATCAAGCGCACTTGTCGGCTCGTCAAAAAGTATCACTTCTGGCTCCATCGCTAGGCTTCTAGCGATCGCAATACGTTGTTTCTGTCCGCCTGAAAGCTTGTGTGGATAGGCGAATTTCTTATCGCTTAGTCCAACACTTTTTAGCAACTCATCAGCTCTTTTTTCTGCACTTTCTTTATCCAAAATCCCAGCTTTTATTGGAGCTAGGGTTAAATTTTGCAAGACGTTTTTATTTGCAAAAAGATTAAAGTGCTGAAAAACCATGCTCACTTTTTGGCGAATTTTATTTATATCTGATTTTTTATCTAAAATATCTTCGCCATTTATCTTTATGTGCCCGCTATCTGGCTCCTCAAGGCGGTTTAAACAACGTAAAAACGTACTTTTACCGCCACCGCTTGGACCAATTATCGCTATAACTTCACCTTTTTTTATATCTACACTAATATCATTTAAAACTCGCAAATCGCCATAACTTTTGTTTAAATTTTTAATCTCAATCATGGCGGTTTAATCTCCTCTCAAGTAGTTTTGTCAAAAGTGTAAAAAATTTAACACTCACATAATAGACAATGCCTGTAAAAATGACTGGCTCTGGACTATAAAAGACCGCTTGCAAGCTCTTACTTTGCATCGTAATATCAACGACACTTATATAACCCACGACTGATGTCTCTTTAAATAACGATATAAACTCATTTGCAAGAGCTGGCAAGATATTTTTTGTAGCTTGTGGAAAAACTATCTCGCGCATCGAAACATAGTAGTTTAGGCCCATCGCACGAGCCGCTTCCATTTGTCCTTTATCCACGCTGTTTATGCCACTTCGCACGATCTCGGCCACATAAGCAGAGCTATTTAGTCCAAGTGCGATGAGAGCTACATAAAAATTATCACTCCATGTTGCAAAAATGACAACTGAAAATATTAAAAGTTGAAGTATTACAGGTGTTCCACGTAAGATATCGATATATTCATCAATTATAAAATTTAAGACTTTGATATTTAAAAATTTAATAAACGCCAAGGTAAATCCAAGTGTTATGCCTATGGCAATACCACCTATCGTAAGTCCTAAAGTCACTCCGTAACTTTTGATATAAGCGATCTCTTGAGCCTCACTAAGATCTCTTGGATAGAAAAAATATGCTCCAAGTGAAACGATAATTATAAAAAATAGAAATTTAGCTAAATTTTGAGCCTTCAACTTCGTCCTTCTCTTTAAAATATGGCTTTAAATAATACGAAAAAATTTATATCATTTTGCTTAAAAGCGTTTAAGGATCGGCGCCGAATGTTGTAATTTAAAAAAATTTATATTAACATAAGCCATTTATCTTAATTTGAAAGGAAATTTATGAGCTTTGGGTCTTATTTAGCCATCGCCATCTATTTTGGCTTTTTGCTCTTTATCGGACGATATTTCTACGATAAAAATGCAAGTATGAACGAGTATCTGCTAGATAACCGTCGAATGGGTCCAGTGGTTACTGCACTTAGTGCTGGTGCTTCTGATATGAGTGGTTGGATGCTACTTGGCGTGCCCGGAGCCTTATACGCAACTGGCATAGCAAATGTGTGGATGATAATCGGTCTTATCATTGGAGCTTACTGCAACTATCTATTTTTAGCAAAGAGGCTTAGAATTTATACTGAGGTTGCGAGTGATAGCATCACGATACCAGATTTTTTAGAAAATCGCTTTAAAGATAGGACTAAAATTTTAAGAATCATCTCTGGTCTTATCATTTTGATCTTTTTCACACTTTATGTAAGTAGTGGCATCATCGCTGGTGGCAAGACTTTCGAGAGCTTTTTTGGTTTAAAATTTGCCTACGGAGCAGTCTTTACGCTTGTTATTGTAGTCTTTTACACATTTTTTGGTGGATTTAAAGCAGTTAGTATAACTGACGCATTTCAGGGACTTTTGATGTTTTGTGTCCTAGTCTCGATCCCAGTCGTAGCATATCTAAATTTAGACTTGCCAAGCGATACAAATTTACTAAAAGAGATAAGCAAGCTTGATACAAATCACCTAAATCCATTTAGAGATCAAACTTTTTGGGGAATTTTAGGACTTATGGCTTGGGGATTTGGCTATTTTGGACAGCCACACATCATTGTTAGATTTATGGCGATACGCGATTCAAAAGAGCTTGCCAAAGCAAGAAGAATAGGCATTGGTTGGATGAGCATTGGGTTGCTTGGTGCGATTATGAGCGGACTTATTGGCTTTGTCTACTTTAGTCAAAGGGGCGGGCTTAGTGATCCTGAGACGGTGTTTTTAAAGCTTGGCGAGCTACTTTTCCCACCATTTTTTATAGGCATTATCATCTCAGCTGTGCTTTCAGCGATCATGAGTACTATCTCAAGTCAGCTTTTAGTTACGTCTAGCTCGGTAACAAAGGACTTTATCTTTGCATTCTATAAAAAAGAGATTAGTCAAAATACACAAACAGCGATCAGTCGCTATGCTGTCGTAGTAGTGGCCATAGTTGCTACTATACTTGCCTTTATCTCAACAGACAATGTCCTAAACGTCGTTGGCAACGCTTGGGCTGGATTTGGTGCGAGCTTTGGACCAGTGCTACTTTTTAGCCTCTACTGGAAGCGCATGAGTGCACTTGGAGCATTAGCCGGTATGATAGCTGGAGGTGCGACCGTAATATTTTGGATCACTTCAGGGCTAAACGTTTATGTTTATGAAATTTTACCTGGCATCATAGCTTCTTGTATAGCGATCATTAGCGTAAGTATCTGGGGCGATGCGATAAATAAAATGACGAGCGAACCTCACGAGCAAGTTATAAAAGATGAATTTGAAAAGATGAAAACAAGGCTTTAAGCCTTATCTTATAAGAAATTCCTAGTATCTTGTACTAGGAATTTCTGCTAATTCTCTCTTAAAGTTTTAATCCCTTTTTTAGTTTTCTTATCAAAAATCTAGCTGGATGAAGCTCGTGGAATAGCGATCTTTCTATGCAAAGTGGTCGATCAAGTACAAGATCAGCTACCAAATTTGCTCCAAGTATAGCTGTGCAAAGACCTCGCGAGCCGTGAGCAAAATTTACAAAGACATTTTTTTCGTAGCTTGCTTTTGGATTGTTATCTTTATTTTTGCTCCAAAATAGCCCTTTGTAGTTTTGCTTGTAAAATTCCTCATCATGCAAGGCGCCAATTATCGGAAATCTGTCTCCACTATAGCTCCTATATCCCACACGTGAGCCGATAATGGCGGCTTTTGTGGTGTCAAAAAACTCGCTTACATCGCTTAAATTTTTAGCGTTATCCTCAACTTTAGGCGTATCGCAAATTTCATTTCTGGCATAAGTTGCGCCGATGACTTGCACGCCTTTTACGGCTGGACAGATGTAGCCTTTTGCGCTTAGCGGCATGGCATTTTTTAGCACTGGTTTTAGGTGCGTGACTTGGCCTCGGACACTGCTTATTTGCATGTCGTAACCCTTAAAAATTTCACTGCTCTTACTGCCAGTGCAAAAGACCAAAATATCGGTCTCTAAATTTTTACCATTTTTAAATTTAACACTGATCTTGCCGTTTTGTAGATGTGCCCTACTCTCATACTCGTGATTAAATAAAATTTCAAAACTACATGATAAAAATTTACAAATTTCTCTTGGTCTAGCGTATGCTGCCTCTTTTATAAATATCCCAGGATATGGCTTCAAGTTCTCATCAAATTTAAAAATATCCTCTACGCTTTGAGTTTGCCACGAGCCATATCTTTTAGTGAGCTCATCATCAAATGCGTAGTCTATGCAGCCATTAAATTTGATAAGGCTTTTTGGCAAAGTTGCCTTGTAAAATCTCACTGCTTGCAAAAATGCGTTTAAATGCATGCGACCTAAATTTACACCAGGCTTGGTAACTAGCGGCATCAAAGCACCACAGTGATTGCCTGAGCCATTTGTAGCCACTTCATCCTTTGCCTCAGCGATCACAACCTTAAAGCCATTTTTAGCTAGCTCGCTAGCTGTTGCAAGTCCAGCCACGCCAGCTCCTATGATAAGCGCTGTTTTGTTTTTTGGCTTAGCCAGTGGCTCGCATCTTGCAAACCAAGCATCCTTTAAATTTTCATCTTTTTTCTCTAGCACGGCGCTACTCATCTGGCGTTTTCTAGCGTAACCCTCTTTTAGGCTTAGCAAAAAGCCAGCGCCCTTTAGCCCGTCTTTTACCATTTTTGCACACGAGTAGGTTCTAGCAATCGTGCCAACCTTGCTTAGTCTTGCGATCTGCCTAAAAATTTCTTCGCTCCAGATTGAGCCATTTTTACTTGGAGCAAAGCCGTCTAGAAACCAGATGTCGGCAATAAAATCAAGCTCAGGTAAAATTTCTTTAGCCTCGCCGTAGCAAAGATTAAGTGTGATATTTGGTGCAAAATTTATACGGTGTATGCCTGAGATTAGCGGCGGATAGAGCGAAACCAGCTTTCTAGCATAAGCTTTAAAAATGCCTAAATTTTCATAAATTTTTAAAATATCTTCTTTTTTAATAGGGCTTTTTTCGATGCTAACAAAGTGAAGTTTTTTATTACTACCTTTAAATTTCTTACAAAGCGTAAAGAAATTTAGCCCAGCACCAAAGCCAGTCTCAGCAACTATGAAACTGTCTTTGCTCTGCCAAATTTCATCAAGTGCACTTGCAAAGACAAATTCACTCTCAAGCCAAGGTTTATCGGTATTAAAGTAGATGTCACCAAACTCCTCGTTAAATGGAATTTGCCCTTTAAAGCTTAAATTTGCATTTTTCATCTATTTTTTGCGAAATATCCATCTATGCCGTTTGCTATGCCGTTTGCAAGGGCGTTTTGATATGCATCATTAAAGAGCTTTTCACCCTCAACTGGATGCGTGATATAGCCGATCTCAACAAGAACTGCTGGCATAAGAGCACCAACAAGTACCCAAAACGGCGCCTCTCTCACACTGCCATCACTTGCAGCATAGACTTTTCTGGCACTTGCTAAAATTTCTTTTTGGATATCGATGCCAAGCTTGTTTGAGGCGATGATCTTCTCGCGATTTAGTACATTTAAAAATGTCTGCTGTGAAAAGTAATTCATCTCTTCGATGTCTGATTTATTTTCAAGCGCGGCCGCGTTTTTACTACGTTCACTTCTTGCAGGCGATAAGAAAAATGTCTCAATGCCGTGCATGCTCTTTGCCTTTGTGGCATTTGGAGCGGCATTTGCGTGAATGGAAACAAATAGATCAGCCATCTTATCATTTGCAAATTTTGTTCTTGTTCTTAAATTTATAAAGACATCGGTTGACCTGGTAAAAAAGACCTTGTAGCCACGCGCTTTTAGTATGTCGCCAAGCTTTTTGGCTACACCTAAAACGGCTGTTTTTTCTTGCAGTTTGCCATTTACCGCGCCAGGGTCTGTGCCGCCATGACCCGGATCGATGACGATCGTTTTGTTGCGTGAAAATTTACCAGTCGCAACTGGTGGCAAAGGTGCTGTCACTGGCTCACTTTGTGCAGGCTGCGGCTTTAAATTTGGCTCAGGCTCTTTGTGTGGCACTTCTTCATTTTTATTTTTAGTTTTATGAAGTGGTGCTTTTACATTTTCGTTTGAGATAAAATTTTGAGCGCTGATTACAAGCAGATCGCCTGTCGCATTTGCTTTTATAGTCTTTTGGACCTTATCAGAAAAAATAACTCTAACAGTATTTTTATCATACTGCGAGATGTGAATGTAATCAGATATAAAATTTTTATAAGTTAGCGGATTACCATTTAATCTACCATCGATATCCATAATGTTTTTATATGTATTTTGTTGCTTTAAAAAGGATGTTTTTAGTTTTGCAGTATCGATTTTTGTATTAAACTTAAGTACTAAAGTGTCATTTACCTTGGTTGCACTAAGCAGCGTCAAAGTAGTAGTACTAGGCGTACTAGCGCTCTTTACGCCATTTAGTGCATTTAGATCTTTTATATACCCACCTGAATCAAAACCAAGCGATTTTGAGCTGGTTATAAGCCTTGTGAGTGCTTGTTTTTTTATATTTTTGTCATTTTTTATGATCGCGTCGACATAGATATCTTTTATATCGTTGTGAAATTTAATCTTTGCACTTCTGCTTGAGCTGGCAAAATTTTTATCAAATTTTGCAAATATCTCTGAATTTGTCGCAGCAAAAAGAAAATTACAAACAATAAAAAAGAGAATTATCGCTCGTTTCATTCACCATGTACCAGCTTGTGCATTAGCTCTTTTACGCTTATTAGCTCTTTTAGCTTATATCCATTTGCTCCCGTGAAAAATAACCCAGTCTCTTTTTTGCCGCTAAATGAGTCAAACAGCCTATCAGCGATGCAATATCCAACCTCTTTAGCTCCTTTGCCCCTTTGACAAGGGCTCACACAGTTGCTTATACACTGGATCTTTGGTCCCATCCTTTTTTCTACCAAATTTATCAAATTTGTTCTAATCCCACGAGCCGGATAGCCAACTGGGCTTTTTATAAGCTCAATGTCTTTTTCCTCGGCTGCTAGTATCACTTCTTTAAAGCCAATATCCGCGTCACACTCATGAGTGCCGATGAAGCGTGTACCCATCTGAACGCCGTCTGCGCCTAGCGATATTGCTTTTTCAATATCATTTTTATCCCAAATTCCACCGGCTGCGATGAGCGGAAAGTCGCCCCACTCTTTTATCTCGGCCTTTACTTGTGGAATTAGATTAAATAGCGAAAACTCAGGATCAAGGCACTGCTCGTAAGTAAAGCCCTGATGTCCGCCGCTTAGTGGTCCTTCAAGCACAACAGCATCTGGCAAGCGATCATATCTTTGTAGCCAACGTTTGCAGATGATCTTTAGTGCTTTTGCGCTTGAGATAATAGGAACTAGTGCAACCTCTTTAAAATTTTGTGTAAATTCTGGCAAATTTGTAGGTAGTCCAGCGCCCGATACGATGATGTTTATGCCGGCTTCACAAGCATCTTTTACCACTCTTGCGTAGTCATTTGCAGCGTACATTATATTTACACCAAGTGGCAGGTCGCCACAAATTTTTCGTGCATTCTCAATAATTGCTCTAAGACCTCTTGTTGAGTAGAAATTCTCACTTCCAAATGGCTTTGCATTTAGCTCTTTATTTATAAATTTACGATTTTCATAATATCCTGTACCAACTGAGCTGATTATTCCAAGACCGCCTTCTAGGCTGACATTGCCAGCTAGTTTATCCCAGCTGATACCAAGTCCCATACCGCCTTGAAATATCGGATATTTTATCTCATATTTTCCTATTTTTAATGGCTTTAACTCCATCTATTCAACCTTTACTTTTGCAAATTTACGCTTTCCTACTTGCAAGATATATTCACCTGCCTCTAATTTTAACTGCTCATCGCTAATCTTTTCTTGATTAATGCTAACCGCATTTGCCTTTATGTCGCGTCTTGCTTGAGAATTTGACTCACTTAGCTCACACTGCGATAGAGCTTCCACGATCCAAACTGGTGCTTTTAAGCTAAATTCTTTGATATCAGTTGGGAGCTGATTTTGAGAGTGCACGCTATTAAACTCAGCCATCGCAGTTTTTGCAGCTTCCTCTCCGTGATACCTTGCTGTTATCTCATACGCAAGGTCCTCTTTTGCTTTTTTTGGATGATACTTGCCGTTTTTTACATCGTTCATTAAATTTTCTATCTCGCCAAGGCTTTTTGTACTTAAAAGCTCGTACCAACGCCACATTAGCTCATCGCTTATACTAAGCGTCTTTGCAAACATATCATTTGCATTTTCGGTTACGCCGATATAGTTTCCAAGACTTTTGCTCATCTTATTTACACCATCAAGCCCCTCAAGAAGTGGCATCATGATTACAGCTTGCTCTTTGCCGACGTTATAAATTCTCTGCAAAGTTCTGCCCATTAGAAGGTTAAATTTCTGATCCGTACCGCCCATCTCGATATCGCACTTCATAGCAACGCTATCATAACCTTGAAGAAGCGGATACATAAATTCACAAATTGAAATTGGACTGCCAGATTTTATCCTTTTTTCAAAATCATCGCGCTCTAGCATTCTAGCGACTGAAAATGTGCTAGTTAGCTCTATCATTCCGGCAGCTCCAAGCTCATTTGACCATTTTGAGTTAAACATTATCACGGTTTTTTTTGGATCTAAAATTTTAAAAACTTGCTCTTCATAAGTTTTGGCATTTTTTAAAACTGTCTCTTGATCTAGCTTTTTTCTAGTTACTGATTTACCGGTTGGATCGCCTATTTGAGCAGTGAAGTCGCCTATCAAAAACTGCACGATCGCACCATGCTTTTGAAGAAGTGCCATCTTGTTTAAAACGACTGTGTGACCTAAGTGAAGGTCTGGAGCAGTTGGATCAAAACCAGCCTTTACATAGAAATTTTCACCTTTTTCATAATAGTTTTTTATTAAATTCTCAACTCTTTCAAAGTCAATAATCTCGGCAACACCGCGTTTTATCTCTTGTAAAATTTCAGCTATATCTTGCATTATCTTTCTCCTAGTTATGGTATGGATCGCTTTGCGAAACGAAATCTATAATCTTATATCTATCTTTAATCTTCTCTTTTAGCTCGTTTGCATCGATATTTTCGGCTATCTCAACACTTATTTCAAATGTATCACCGCTAAGGTCATTTGCTTCGTTTAGCGAGATTGTAGCCAAATTTACATCCAGTCTAGCAAGATATGTTAAAAATTCAGCCAACGCGCCTTTTCGGTTCTCAAGATTTAATAAAATTTTATATCTATGTGGAGCATTTCTGGTCCATTTGACAAAGATGATCTCATTGCCCTTATCCATAAGCTTTCCAGCACGCTCACAAAGTTTGTGATGCACTGTCACATTGTGCCCATTTTTAAAGCCAACTATACTATCGCCTCTTTTTGGGTTACAACAATAGTCAAACTCGACATTTGAAATTTTATGATTTGAATAGATTACGATATTTTCAAATTTTTGCTTTTTAACCTGATATTTATCGCCCAAAGAGATCATAAAAGGACGCTCTTTTTTTATATACTTTTTAAGCATATTTACGACCTCTTGCAAAAATTCGCTTTCAGTTGCAGCACGAAAAACTTTTTTGCCTAAATTTTCATGCTCTATCCAGTCTAAAATTCTATCTTTCGAAACGCCAAAAACCGACTTTAAAATATCAACTGCAATTTTATAATTTATATCTTTTATCTTTTGCTTGCAGTATGTCCTTATCGTAGCCCTTGCTTTACCAGTTCGAACGCTATTTATCCACGAACAGCGAAATTTTGCCTCTTCACCAGTTACGATCCTTACAATATCGCCATTTTTTAGCTCTGTTAAAAGTGGCATCCTGACGCGATTTATATAAGCTTCTTTTGCGTAAAGTCCGATCTCTGTGTGAATCTCATAAGCATAATCAAGTGCAGTAGCCCCGCGCGGAAGTGTAAAAACCTCACCTTTTGGCGAATAGACCGCAATATCTTCTATATAAAGACTATCTTTTGCATATTCATAAAGCTCTTCGACGTTACTTTCAGCTTCATTGTTTTGCATACCAATGTCGTTTAGCCAGTCAAGTTTTGGATTAAGTAAACTGCCCTCACCATTTTTGTACTTCCAATGAGCTGCAACACCGTATTCAGCGGTTTTGTGCATATCGTAAGTACGAACTTGTGCCTCAAAAATACTCTTATTATCAAAAATAGTTGTATGTATCGTTTGATAGCCATTTTGCTTTGGAAGTGCAATATAATCCTTAAATCTCGAAATAAGAGGATTAAAATTTATATGCAAATTCCCAAGCGCAAGATAGCAATCAAGCGGTTTTTGCACAAGAATTCTAATAGCTAGCAAATCAAGCACCTCATCAATCGAAATACCTTTTCTTTGCATTTTTAAATAAATAGAATAGTAATGCTTTATACGTTTTTGAATCTCAAAAGTACCCTCAATAAAGCCATTTTCAAGTAAAATTTGATTTACTTTTTCGTAAAAAGCATTTAGTTTAAGGCTAAGCTGCTGCTTATTTTTATTTAAAAAGCTATCGATCTTGGCGTATTCTTCTGGCATCGCATATTTAAAGCTTAGATCTTCAAGTATATTTTTAATCGATGAAATTCCAAGCCTATGAGCGATCGGAGCATAGACCATAAGCGTCTCTTCAGCAATTCGTTTTTGTTTTTCTACTTTTAATGCATCAAGGGTTAGCATATTATGAAGCCTGTCACAAAGCTTAACCACAAGAACTCTAACATCCTCAATGGAGATTAAAAGCATTTTTCTAAAAGTTAGCGCCGAACTTGCTAGTTTTTCGTTACTACTTGAGCTTGCAAGCTTGTTTTCTCTTATAGCAACTATCTTTGTAAGCCCCTCAACCAGCTTTGCCACTTCATCGCCAAATTCAGCCTGGACTTCACTAAGCGTAACTTCAGTATCTTCAACTACATCGTGAAGTAGTGCAGCTATGACCATGCTCTCATCTCCACCCATATTTGCTACTATTGATGCTACTAAGATAGGATGGATTGCGTATGGCTCGCCACTTTTGCGATATTGACCAGCATGAGATGTGACACAGCTATCTATAGCTTTATCTAATTTCTCGCTTCGTTCACAAAGAGAAAAGAGCAGCGTTATAGCTTCTGAAACATTTTTACAAGGTAAAATTTGTTCTATTAGCTGCTCTAAAAAAAGACTATTTTCCTTCAACTATTGCCTCTAAGCCTATTTTGCCCTCAGCTACTTCAAGTAGCGCAATGTCAGCAAATTTCATCTTTGAAGTATCGGCTTCTACAAGTACTACTGCTCCATTTGCTAGTGCTTCTGCACGCTTTGCTACGATAAGTGAAAGTTTATATCTATCATCACCAACTTGTTTTAACGCTCTTGCTGTTATTTGTTCTGTTCTCATATTTATCCTTTTTAAAATTTATTTTACTACTGAGTATAGGGCTGCTTCTTCTTCATTTATTATTTTTAATAAATTTCCAGCCTTAAACATATTACAAACTAAGATCGGCAGTGAGTTATCTTTTGCTAAAGCTATGGCAGTATCGTCCATAACCTTGATATCATCGCTCATTGCCTTTTCGTAGTTTAGTGATTTTAAAAGTTTTGCATCTTTGAATTTTTTCGGGTCTTTATCATAAACGCCATCAACCTTTGTAGCTTTTATGATCATATCTGAGCCAATTTCAATAGCTCTTAATGTGGCTGCTGTATCAGTTGTAAAGAATGGATTGCCAGTACCTGCAGCAAATATAACGACTCTGCCTTTTTCCAAATGGCGCTGTGCACGTCCCACGATGAAAGTCTCACAGATCGCTTCCATTTTGATCGCGCTTTGCACTCTTACCTCTAGCCCACTTCGTTCTAAAGCTTCACGCATTGCGATCGAATTTATAACAGTTGCTAGCATGCCCATATGATCGCCGCTCGTTCGTTTGATGATGCCATCTTTTGCAGCACTCACACCACGTATAATATTACCACCACCTATCACGATACCAACCTCGATACCATTTTCGACAAGCTCTTTTATCTCATTTGCTATAAATTTAAGCACCGCCGTATCTATACCAAAACCATTTTCTCCCGCTAAAGCTTCGCCTGAAAATTTAACCAATACGCGTTTTCTTTTACTCATTGTCTTGCTCCTTAAAATTCACGCATTCTAGCCAAAAAGGCTTTAAATTTAGTTAATAGCACTTGCAAAGCGGCTATTTTGAGATCATCTCAAGTGGATCAATATGGTAGTTTCTTTGCGTCACTTCAAAGGTTAGATCGTTTCTAACTCGGCCTATAACATAGCCTTTTTGCACGACTGAGCCGACTTTTACAGTCGGTGCGATCTGACTTAGGTGAGCGTAGATCGTATGGATGCCATTTTCGTTTTCGATGATGACTACATTTTCAAGCATCGGAGTTGCTTTTGCAAAGACCACTTTGCCATTTAGTACGCTTTTGACCTTGGCATCTGGCGTGGTTGAGCGAAGCGTGACTGACTCGTTAAAAATTTTGATGTTATATATTGGATCGACGTAATTTCCAAATTTTTGCTTTACGGTGTAGCTATCAAGAGGAGCGATTGTCTTTGCACCTGAATATTTTTTGACTGAGCTTGTTTGATAGCCTCCACCCATTGGCTGACTCTTCTCACCTTTTTTACCGCCTTTGCTTACAGTTGCTTTTTCTTGTTTTTCTCTAGCAGCACGTGCGGCTTCATCCTCTTGTTTTTGCATGATAGCGAGCTGCTCTAGCGTCTTTCTTAGCTCATCCTGCTGGGCTTGAAGCTTGGCTAGCTTTTTGCTGTAAATTTCTTTATCTCGTTTTAGTCCGTTTATAGTATTTTTTTGTGTACTTTCTAAATTTTGCAAGTCACTTTGCTTGCGTCTATAGTTTTTGATGCTTGAGTTTATCTCGCTTATTTTGTTTGATTTATTTTTTATCTTTTCGATCGTATCTTCATAGTTCTGGCTAAGTCTTTTAAAATCCTCTTTTGCAATAGCATTTAGCTTAGTTAAAATTTGAGATGAGATGATGCTCTCCTCGCTTTGCTTGTCCTCAGTTGCAGACATCAAAAGATCAAACGACAAATCTTCTGCGATGATCCTTATCATATTTTGCTCAAGCTCTTTTTGTGTGCGCTCTAGCTCTTTGTTTTGCTTAGTTAGATCATCAAGCTCAAGAAGTGCCTTTGAAGCATTTGTTTCAAGGACTGAAATTTGACCCTTTAAATTTGTGATATCGCCACTTATACCGCGAAGTTTTTTCTCGCCATTTACGATATCACCAGCCAAATCATCTAACTTTTTACTAAGCTGCTCGCTCATCGCTTGACTCGATCTTAGCGAGTTTTTGGAGTCTTTGATCTTCTCTTTGGTATTTGACGCAAAAGCTAAGCTAAAAGCTAGCAAAAATGTAAAAATTCCTTTTCTCATATCGTGCTTTTTCTAGCCTTGCTCATCACCAAACTAACAGCAAAAATGCTTAAAAACATAGCCACGCCAAATAAAATAAAAATATCCCTTGAAGGATCAAGGCTAGGCAAAACTACATCGATGCTTACAGCATTTTCTCTAAAAATTTCAATACTAGGCAAGAAAAAGAAAAATGCACCAACTGCAACGGTAGCAACTAGGCTATCAACCATAGCCGATTTGTAAAGCATGGCTGATTTTAGCCAAAATGGTGCTCCAAAAAGCGTCATAATCTCGATGCGCTCCCTATGCTCAAACAGCCAAATTTTAGCCTGCTTTAGCATAAGCATAAGTCCAACCACACAAAGTATCGCCATAAAAGCATACGATATACTTTTGGCTAAATTTAGTATTTTAAAGACCTTATCGTGAGTCTTTGAAAATGTCTCGACCTTTGTGATGCCATCAAATTTTAAAAGTTTTTGCTTTAGCTCATCCATGTACTGCGGTGTCGGAAATTCACTAAGTTTTAGTGAGTAAAATTTAGGTAGCGCATTTTGCAGTATGGATAAATTTTTAGCAGAGATGTCATTTGATAGGCGGTCGATGATCTTTTGTGGGCTTAGTGGCTCGAGGCTAGATAGAGTGCTAACCACTGGCTTTAAAATGGTATCGCTAAGCTCTTTACTTGAAACTATGACGATGTTGTAGTCATTTCCCATGAGTCTTTCATAATCTCTCACAATCTTATCGGCAGTTAGACTAAACTGCACGGAAAACAAAAGTGCGATTAGCGGCAGGATGAATCCAAGATGATTTTTAAGCGATCTCATGCACGCCTCCATTTTCTATGACGAAGTGACGGTACGGGATACGAAGCGTTGAGGGAATGTGATGAGTCACCACAACGACGCTTGTGCCTAAAAATTCCCTAGCTGATTTTAAAAGCGACCAGATGACGTCGCTTGAGTATTCGTCTAAATTTCCAGTTGGCTCGTCGCATAAGAGCAAATTTGGATTGTGCGCTAGAGCCCTTGCCATCGCTACTCTTTGCTGCTCACCACCGCTTAGCTCCATTGGATATTTGTCAGCTTTATGAAGCATATTTACATGTTTTAAAAGTTTAGCCACTTGCTTTTTACTCACATTTTGATTGATGCCTTTGATGATAAGGGGCAACATGACGTTTCTTTCCACATTCCATTCATTTATCAAGCGATAATTTTGAAATATAATGCCAACTCGCTGCCTAAGCTCACAAAGTCTTTTATCATCGATGTCGTCCATTTGTGTCATGCAGACATTTAGCTCTCCAGCAAGAGGTGAAATTTCTCCATAAAATGATTTTAAAAGTGTGCTTTTTCCACTTCCACTCTTGCCTGTGATAAAGACAAAATCATTTGCATAAATATCTAAATTGACGCTATTAATTACGATTTCATCGCGTTCATAAGCTAGGCTCAAATTCCTTGCACTAATTATCTCTTGCATCAGCCAAATACTCCTTCAAAAGCTCGTGCGCTGCTAAATTCTCACGAATTAAGATCGGTTTTCTTATAAAATATTCGCTTTTTTCATCGCTTATTTTGATAAAACATTGCTCAGGTTTATTAAATGCTCCAAAAGCAACTTTTAGCAAAATTTCACCCTCGTTTATGTTGTAAATTTCTTCAAAATGTAAAAAATAATCTTCTTTTTTGATAATAAAATTTTTAAAATTTTTAATGATATTTTTTACGTTTGTCTTTTCTTTAAAGCTAAAATCCCCAGCTAAAACACTCTCGCTACTTTTGACCTCACAAGTATAAACAACATCGTAAATATCCTTATCTTGGCGTCTCCAGCGGTCTTCGTACTTGCTAGTTACCTCTAAATTTCTATTTTTGAAAGCTTCTATTTTTGAGTTTGTAGGCTCTAAAAATTTACTCAAGCTAAAATCGCAATACTCCTTGCTATCAGTCCTTAGCTCAAATTTGCCGCCTACTTTTAATATCCTCTCGCATTCAAGCGCAAATGCCGACGAGACCACGCGCCTATGCTCGGCCTTATCCCATGGCACTGGAAAGTGCAAAAATACTCTATCAACTAAATTTGATCCAACTAGCGAGAGTAAGAGCCTTGCGTCGGTATTTATTAGACGCACATTTTCTAGGGCATTTGCCCTAGCTAGCTTTGCTACTTGCTCAATGCTTGGCTTATAGACCTCTATGCCGATAACTAGGGCATTTGGGTTGTTTTTAGCTTGATAAAGCAAGTGTCTGCCGGAGCCAAAGCCGATCTCGATAAAAATCTCTTTAAATTTATCTTTTAGCTCGCAAAAAGCTGGCACAAACTCTTCAAGGCTTAAAATTTCACTAACTTTTTTGGTTAAATTTGTCTTTTTTACAGCAAATGCTTGACTGATTACATCATTGCAATTTTGCTCCTTAAAAAGCTCCAGTGCCTCTTGTAAAAGACCAACTTTGGCTGGCTTTGTAAGCTTTTCACCTTTTACGACGATGCCGCTTTTACCGGGTTTTACGACTAGAAAAAAGCTCTCTTCTTCATTTTTTGTGTAGATGAGCCTCTCGTTTCGTCCATTTGCCTGCCAAAGAAATTTGACTTTGTCATTACCAAATGGAAACGAGAGCTCTTTTAAAGACGAAGCGATGAAATTTGGCATTATTTTATGCTAACTTCTGCTTTTGATGACTTATCAGAGGCGATGCCGTACTCATCGATAGCTACGACGCTGTAAGAATAGCTAGCTCCTTTTTGCACGCCATCATCTCTAAGTCCAGTACCATCTATGCCACTAAAAATTTTCTCACTTGCGCCACTTCTATAAACAGTGTACGAACTGGCTCTATCAACTGCACTCCAGTTTACATTTACGCCGCTACCATCGTAGCTAGCGCTAATATTTGGAGTCTTTGGCACACCAAGTGTTATCCCCACAATTGGCTCTTCTTGTTTTAAGCTCTCAAGGCCGTCTTTATCGACTGCTGTGACTCTGTAATACCTCGTCGCTGCATTTGTGTTTATGAGATCCTCATAGGTGTTGCTAGTCGTTTTTGCCAGATATGTGTAAGGCAAAATTTTACTTACTGTCCTATAAACCTTAAAATAAGCAAAATCCTCAGCCGGCGCGTAATCCCAAGTTAAAATTATCTTCTTTGGCGCATTTTTTGTTGCCTGAAGATTCGTTACTGATTTAGGGTAACTCCTTTGTCGTTGCACTGATATTTTGGCTTGGTTTTGAAACAACGCCTGAAGAAGTTTTAACTAAAATTCTATACTCATAAGACTTACCAGGTTTTACCTCAGTATCGATATATTCGGCATTTAGTCTGCCATTTACCTCTGCGATTTGGCTAAATTTATTAGCTCTTGCATCACTTCTTTGAATAATATAGCTTGCCACGGTGCTATCAGGATGTGGTCTCCAGATCACTTTTACACGTCCTGGAAGCCCTGTAATAGCTTGCGAAAACGGTACTGAGTCAAGCAGTGGCTTTGTAGTTGCTGTTGCGATCGTGCCCGGTTGAGAGATGGCATTACTTGAGTAAGTTCTCATTTGGTATGAGTAAGTTGTCTCTGGAGCTAGATTGCGGTCCACATAGTGCGTTGCAAAGCGGTCTTTGATGTTCGCAACTAGTTGCATTTTTGAGTTTGCATCATTTGGATTTGAGCGGTAAAGATAGTAGCCAACGACGCTCTCATCGGTTACTGGATTCCACTCGAAGCCAACTTCTGTCATATCTGAAATAGTTTTTAAACTTGTAATCGTAGGCAGTGACATACTTTGCTGAGTCGGTACGCTAGAGCCGCATCCCGCTAAGAAAGCTGCTAAAAATGGTGTCAATATGCGTAGGGCAAATTTTTTCATCAAAAATCTCCTTGGGAATTTTTTTATAAATTATTTGGTTAAAGTCATCATACGTTTTTGCGATAAATTCCACCTTTTTGCCAGTTCTTGGATGGATAAAATAAAGCATATAAGCGTGAAGCATAACCCTGCTTATTTTATCGCCTTGGCTCTTAAATCCGTATAAATCATCGCCTAAAATGTGGCGATTTATGCTGGCAAGATGCACTCTTATCTGATGCGTCCTACCTGTAAAAAGCTTTGCCGCTATCAAATTTACTCCGCCCTCGCTTAGCAAATTTACGAAGGCACTTTTTGCAAATTTAGCGTCCGCAACGATCGCTTTTTTTAGGCGGTTGTTTGGATTTCTGCCGATTGGCTTATCAATGATGACATCCTCTTTTAGGGGCAAGTCGGTGAGCGCTAGATAAATTCGCCCCATGCTCTTATCGCTTAGCTGCTCGCTTAGTTTTGCGTGAGCGAAGTTATTTTTAGCGACGACGATAGCGCCACTCGTGCCCTTATCTAGGCGGTGGACGATGCCAGCTCTTACGTCGCCGTTTAAATTTGAGAGCATAAAGCCCTTTTTGTTTAGCCACTCAACAAGTGTCGCCTCTTTGACGCTTGGGGCTTGGTGAACGACGATTTGAGGGGGTTTGTTTAGCACTATGAGATCGTCGTCCTCGTAGATGATCGGGATGTCAAAATTTACTTCGTATTCGTTTTGCACCTCTTTTTTTGGGGCAAAATTTACGCAAATTTCATCGTTTTCGCTCAGTAAAAAGCTTGGTTTTGAGACTGGTTTTAAATTTACTCTTACAAGGGAGTCTTTTATCAAATTTAAAGCTTGATTGCGTGAAATTTGAAGCTCGTGTGCTACTGCAACGTCGAGTCTTGAGCTATTTAAAACATTAAATTTAACCAAAATCAAAGCCTTGTTTGTGATATAATCTAGCCCAAAAATTAAGGTTTGCTTCTTGATAAAACTAGATCGGCGTATTTTAACACATTTTGATTTTATTCAGCCGTTTTTAATAATCCCAATCATCATAATTTCATACATCCTAGTTTCCGAGGCAAACGACATTTTAGCAAACAAACAGCTTATATATTTTGGCATAGGTTTTGCATCATTTTGTGTAGCATTTTTACTGCCCATTAGGCGTATCGACTGGATCATTCCGATGTTTTACTGGGTCTGCATCGTGCTACTTTTAAGCGTTGATCTCTTTGGCGTTAGCAAACTAGGAGCTAGGCGCTGGCTAGAAATTCCCTTCGTTCACTTCACACTTCAGCCATCAGAGCTTATGAAGCCAGCCTTTTTGCTAATGCTAGCCTATCTCATTAAACAGCGTCCTCCAGAAGCTAATGGATACGGAGTAAAAGATTTTTTAAGACTTAGTTTTTATATACTTTTGCCATTTGTGCTCATCATGAAAGAGCCTGATCTTGGCACTGCGCTAATACTTTTAATAGTTGGCTACACCATCCTTTTTGTAATCGGCGTAAATAAAAAAATTTGGATAACCATCATCCTTGCGATAGGCTTTTTGGCGCCGGTTTTGTATGAAAATTTACATGACTATCAAAAAAAGAGGATTCACGATTTCATCGCTGAAGAACCAAGCTATCACGTCAAACAAAGTATCATCGCCATAGGTAGCGGCGGACTCAAAGGCAAGCCAAAGGACGAAGCAACGCAGACGCACTTTAAATTTTTGCCAATCGCCACTAGTGACTTTATCTTTGCCTACAATATCGAGCGTTTTGGCTTTTATGGTGGATTGTTTTTGCTTGGGCTTTATGGAGCACTTATAACGCATCTTTTAAGCTTAAATTACGGCCTAAAAAACGACTATTTTACACAAGTTACCACCACGGGGATTGCTGCACTTATTTTCGTTTATGTGGGTGTAAATGTCTCGATGACGATAGGTTTTGCACCAGTTGTGGGCGTACCACTGCCATTTTTTAGTTACGGCGGAAGCAGCTTTGTTACATTTATGGTGCTTTTTGGGATTTTGCAAAATTTGCTAACTTTTAGATTTGATAGAACTTATAGCTTTATAAAAATTCACTTCTAAAATTTTCTCCGCAAATATCAAGCATATAGTTTTTGCTCTATCCTTCTTTGTGCTTTTTGATGCAAGATTTTATAGCATTTATAAGATATTTTATATCCTCTTTTGTATGCGTATAGTGAATGCTAACACGTACCCAGCCAGGTTTTGCTTCAAAAATGGTATTATCTTTTAAATTAAGCAGATCATGTCCATACGGCCCAGCGCAATCACAGCCTGCACGCGTTTGTATACCAAAATCACTACTTAGGCTCGCAGCAAAATCATAAGGTGAAACGCCTTTTACATTAAATGCAAAAATAGGCAATCTGTCTAAATTTTCAGGACAATAATTTATCGCCTCATCTATCTTTTCTAGTTCTTTGCAAAACATCTCGCCTAGCTCACATTCAGCCTCTTTTATATTATTAAGTCCGATCTCATTTCTTAGTTTGTAGGCTAAATTTGCACGCATTAGCTGCATTATCGGTGGCGTGCCGCCCTCTTCTAAATTTTCAACTTCATTAGTAAAAATATGCGATGTCCTGCTTACGTACTTGACTGTGCCTCCTGCTGCAAATGTAGGCAAATTTTTACAAAGCTCTTTTTTGATAGCCAAAAGCCCACAACTCCCAACTCCGCCAAGTAGCTTGTGAGGCGAGAGAAACAGTGCGTCAAAATATCTGCAATCAACATTTTCATAAGCACTAAGAGTAGCCACGTCAAGTGCTAAAATGCCATCATATTTTTTAATCAGCGAGTAAATTTTTTTATAATTAGTTTTAACGCCAGTGACGTTTGAGGCGGCACTAAAGCTAGCTATTATCTTTCTTTTTGCATTTTGCTTTAATGTATTCTCAAGCATCGCATAGTCTATCTCATTATTTTCATCAAGCTCTATGCGTTTTATATCACAAAGCCCTTCTCTTAAGCTAACTTCAACGGAGTGATGCTCATAAGGGCCAATGATCGCTAGTGGCAAGTTTAAATTCCTTAAATTTGCTTCGCCTATCAAAGCTCTTGTAGCTGGTGAGATATAAATTCCCATTATCTCCTGAAATTTCTTTATCGCAGCCGTTGCTCCTTGACCAGTCGCAATAAGATAAAAACTATCATCAAGGCCTAATAAGCTTTTTAGCTCAGCTCTTGCGTTTTCATAGTATTTTTGCGTTAGCACAGCGCTTGAACTACTATCTGAGTGAGTGTTTGCGTAGGTTTTTAAAAATTTTAAAATTTCATCTTCGATGGGCTTGTAAGCAAGACCTGAAGCTGTGTAGTCAAAATAGTAAAGGCCCTCTTTTAAAATGATATTTTTTCTTACTTCATCGATATTTAGCAATGTTTTCCTTTTTTTAAAGCAGGGATTATAATGAAATTTTCATAAAAAAAACTTGCAAAGTAAGCATCTTTTAAAGCAATAAATTTCTTTGTAAATTTTCTATATTTTTCTTTATCGTGCCATCTTTATAGATAGCGGATATTAAGGCGACCATGTCTGGTTTTACTCTAGCGACACTTGCAATGTTGCTAGCATTTATGCCCCCTATGACACATACATTCATTCCCATTTCTTTTGCTTGTGATATGGTTTGAGCCTTGCAAAGTAGCGCATTTGGTTTTGTTGGGCTTTTAAACATCGCTCCAAAAGCCACATAGCTAGCACCATTTTGTTTTGCCCTAAGGGCAAGCTCTAAGCTATCATAGCAGCTAACTCCCACGTAAGCATCATCTCCTAAAATTTCAAATGCTTCTTTTATACTCGCATCATCTTTTCCCAAATGCACGGACTTTGCCCCTATATGAGCAGCGAATAAAATATCATCATTTACGATAAATCTTGCTCCAAATTTTTCGCATAGATTGAAAATTTCACTAGCCAGCCTCTTGTCTTTGGGTATTTTTTTAGAGCGAAATTGAAAAAATTTCACCCCACACTCTAAAATTTCTTTAGTGTATTGCAAGGCTAAATTTTCAGGCATCAACACATCGTCGCTAATCGCATAAATTTCAATCACTTATGCCAACTTTATGATTTAGTAGACGTTTGCCAAATTTTGTCGTAATTGCATTTTTAATAGCATTTAAAATGTATTTTTTGGCTAGTTTTATGGCCTCTTCTTTGGTGTGTCCATTTGCCAGCAAGCAAGCCAGCGCACTCGCAAAGCTACATCCAGCCCCATGCATGATTTCTGGTTTTATTAGTGGCTCTTTAAATTTAAGCACGTCACCATTTTTTTTAAAAAGAGTATCTTCACAAATTTCTGCAACCACGCTTCGCTTTAAGATCATATCGCAAGGTAAATTTTTGCTATCAAGTTCCAAAACTTTGGCTTCATCGATATTTGGCGTGATAATGTCTGCAAATTTAAAAAGCTCTTTTAAGCTTGCTATCGCGTCATCCTCGAGAAGCTTTGAGCCTGATTTTGCTACGCAAACTGGGTCTATTACTATTTTAATGCCTTGCTTATGAAATTTTTCAAGCCAAGAACCAACGCAAGATATAAGCTCTTTATTAAAAAGCATACCAACCTTTATGGCATCTATGTTCAGCTCTTCGTCTACCATTTTGATCTGTTCATTTAGATTTGTAACATTTGTAGCAAAGATATTGCTAACACCATTTGTATTTTGTGCCGTAAGAGCCGTAATAGCCGTCGCTGCGTAGCAAGAAAACGCCTCGCATGTCTTAATATCAGTCTGCACGCCAGCACCACCAACACTATCACTTCCTGCAATGATTAATATATTTTTCATCTATCTCCCATACAACCTGAAATTTTATCAACACTAAAAGGATCATCGACCTTCCAAATGCTTGAATACTTCTTAATGCTATTTTTTAATGCATCTACTAAATAATCCACGTCTTGTAGCGTATGCGTATAGTGGAGTCCAGCCCTTACCCAGCCTGGCTTATGGGTAAATAGTGCATCTTCTTTTAAATGAAGCAAATCATGTCCATATGGCCCAGCACAAGAACATCCTGCACGCGTTTGAATGCCATATTCTTTGCTTAAAACTTTGGCTAATTCATAAGGTGAAACACCAGTCACATTAAAAGAAAATATCGGCAAACGCTTTATATTATTTGGATGATAGCACGTAAGCTCAGGAATTTCTGCTAGTCTTTTCTCAAAATACTCTCCAAGCTCGCTCTCATTTTCATATATTGCCTCAAATCCTATCTCATTTCTTAGCCTATAAGCTAAATTTGCCCTTATAAGACCTAAAATAGGAGGAGTGCCAGCCTCTTCTAGCTGTTCACTATCTTTTACAAATATAGCATAGTTTTTGCTAACATAACTTACTGTTCCACCACCAGCAAATGTCGGCTCATCTGAGTTTGCGAGTATCTTTTTTATAGCAAGAAGCCCACAACTTCCTACTCCACCAAGCAATTTATGAGGAGATAAAAAAAGAGCATCAAAATAGTCACAATCGATATTTCCATATGCGCTAAAACTTGCAGCATCAAATGCTACAACGCCACCATAAGATTTTATAAGAGTGTAAATTTTTCTGTAATCGCTCAAAACCCCAGTCACATTTGAAGCCACACTAAAAGTTGCGATGATCTCACGACCGACATTTATCCTTAAAATTTGCTCCAAATGATTAAAGTCGATCCCTCCATTTTTATCAAGCCTGATACGCTCAACCTCACAAAGTGCCTGTCTAAAGCTTATCTCATTTGAATGGTGCTCATAAGGGCCAAGTACTACGAGCGGAGAATTTTCATCTGGCTTTAATGCATATCTTTTTTTGAGTGCTGGTGGTGCATAAATTCCTAAAATTTCTTGAAATTTCTTTATCGCACCGGTAGCTCCATTGCCACAAGTAAAAAGATAAAAGCTCTCATCAAGTCCTAGTAAGCTTTTTAATTCACGTCTTGAGTCTTCATAAATTTGAGCGGTTTTATAGGCATTTGATGAGCTGATAGAGTGCGTATTTGCGTATGTTTGGAGTATTTTTGCCATCTCATCTTCGATAGGTTTATAAGCTAGTCCTGAAGCTGTAAAATCAAAATAATAAATACCATTTTTTAAAATTATATTTTCTCTAATGTGCTCTAAATTTACCAAATCATAACCCTTGTTTTTTGCGTAGCATTATAGATTACTTTAGCTAAAATATACTACAATACCCAAATAAAGGAGCCAATATAAAAGCTTTAAAATCAACATTTGAGCGAATGAAACACCTTGATATAAATGAACTTATTAAATTTCATCTCGTCTTTGATGAGTTTGATTTAAAGCACTCATATTATGATGTTTTTGAAGCGATCGAGGCTGAAATTTTAAACAACTTCTTAGCCTTGATGCCAAAATTTTACTTCGAATCAGATACAAACGATGCTATAAAATCTGCCCTCATAAAACTCGCACGAAGTGATAGAAAAAAATTTAATGTAAATAAAATTTTACCTCAAAGCCTAGCTAGCAAAGTCTATGCAAAGCTTTTTGAAAAGAATTTTTTACTACTAGAAAAAAGTAGAGAAGTACTTCCAAAAAGATCAAAAAACCAAATGCTAAAAAAAGAAGAAAGGGGCTATAAAGTTGAGGATAAAATACATTTTAATAGCCATTTCTCAAGGTTTTGGTTTAGATTTATAGAGCCAAATTTAAGCTTGCTAAAAGCTGGTAAAAATGATGAAATTTTAGCCATTATAAAAAAGGAATTTGACGAATATGCAAGCCTTGGATTTGAAATTTTATGCGGTGAGCTAATGGCAAAAAAATTTCTGATTAATGGCATATTTTTAAGTAGCTTTTGGAGCAGAAATATAGAGCTTGATATGCTATTAAATATAGGCGGCAAGATCATAGTCGGCGAGGCAAAATACAAAGAGAGAAAGGTTTGTAAAAACGTGCTAAATTTACTATTAAAAAAATGCGAAAAACTAAATATCAGGCCAGATATTATTGCTCTTTTTTCAAAGAGTGGATTTAGTAGCGAGCTAAGAAATCTAAAGGATGAAAGGCTAAGGCTTTATGAAATTAGCGATTTTGAGGAACTTTTAAAATGAACGAACACGATATCCAAGCTGGTTTAAAAAGCCTGATAGAGCAGACTTATCTAATAGAAAACGAATATAAAAATTTAACATCATCTTACGCAAACTTGCAAAATTTCATTAAAGATATTGTGGAAATTCTGCCAAATGCTATCTGGGTGTTAGATGAAAATGATGAGATCTTTTTACAAAACTCAGAAGCAGTAAGACTTGGTAAAATTTTTAAAGAGATACCAAAAAAAGAGGGCGAGATAAATGTAGATGGGCAAATTTATCTTTTTAAAACAAGCTCTAAAGATAATAAACTAATAATCTCTGCAACAAACATAACAGTAGAAAAACGCACCGAGCGTCTTGCCTCTATGGGCCAAGTAGCAGCTCACCTAGCCCACGAGATCAGAAATCCGGTAGGCTCTATCTCGCTTTTAGCATCAACACTACTTAAAAGAGCTGATGAGCGCATACAGCCTATCGTAAATCAAATACAAAAAGCTACATGGCGAGTCGAACGCATAATAAAAGCTACACTGCTTTTTACAAAGGGGCTTAATATAAATGCGCAAATTTTTGACTTTTCGCAGCTTAAAAAAGAGTGCGAAGAGGCTATAAATTTTTACGACTATTCAAAGGATATTAAATTTAGCCTAGAATTTCCAGATGGCAAATATATGGGCGACCTTGATCTACTAGCCATCGTCTTTCAAAATATTTTATTTAACGCCATTGATGCCATCGAAGAGAGCGATGATGATGAAGGAGAGATCATTTTAAGCTACGAAAAAACACCGAGTGAGCATAAATTTATCATTTACGATAGTGGCGAGCCTATCAAAGACAAAGCCATAGTCTTTGAGCCATTTAAAAGTAGCAAGCTAAAAGGAAACGGCCTTGGACTACACCTTTGCTTGCAGATCATAGAGGCTCACAAAGGCAGTATCGAGATCACACTAAATCCAAAAACATTTTGCATAAATTTACCAATAAAGGAGAAAGAATGAACATACAAAACGAACTTGAGGCTTTTAAAAAATCTCTTCAAACGCTTGATTTAAGAGAAATTTCAAACGATGGAGCAAAAAACGTTGCATTTATCTGTATCGATATGATAGAGGCTTTTGCTGGAAGTGGTGCGCTCGCTAGTCAAAGAGTAGCAGCCTTATCAAAAGGGATCGCAACACTTTTTGATAGAGCGTGGAAAGATTTTGGCTTTAGAAATTTTATCCTTATAGAAGATAGGCACACCAGTGATTCAAAAGAATTTGAGAATTTTCTGCCACATGCCATACTTGATACAAATGAGATAAAAACCGTAAAAGAGATAGAAAATCTAAGCTTTTTTAAAGAGTTCAAGACATTTTATAAAAACTCTTTAAGCATCGCATTTAATAAAGAATTTGAGAAATTTTTAGAAGAGCATCCGGAGCTAGACACCTTTATAGTCACCGGGGATTGTACTGATATGTGCGTTTATCAGTGTGTTAGCTATCTTAAACTACGAGCCAATGAATACAATAAAAAATCAAGAGTTATCGTGCCGTTTGATCTTACGCAAACGTACGATATACCAGGACACAATGGCGACTTTTACCACGAGATGTTTTCTCTTCATATGAAGCTAGCACTTGGCGCTGATGTGGTAAAGAGTATTAAATTTTAAAGCTTACTTGAAATATTTATGAGCCTATTTAGCTCGTCAAATTTAAAGCTAAGCTCGTATTTATCCGATACGATTTCATTAGGACTTTCGCTAAATTTTATATCACAGCTTAGCAAAAGTCCTTTTATAAAGATTTTGTGATCTAGCTCGTAGCTACTTATACACTCATTTACTATGCTCAAAAGCTCATTTGCTAGCACTGGCTCCTCAAAGACCACATCTGATCTAAAAGCCACATACGCCGCTCCGCCCTCGTACTCTATCCTATAATAATTTTGCTCATCAAAAGCGGTACAAAGTATCATACTAATCGTGTGACCATTAAAATTTTCATCTAGATCAAATCGTGGCGTGCTAAATGCACTAAGTCCAAATTTCTCGCCAAACTCACGTGCTTTATTTGCAAGCTCGAGCAACCGCTCATCAAAGCCATTTATATTTTCATAACCCCAAAGCCACGTATTTGACGAGAAGCTCTCAGAGCCAATAAACTGCATGTCAAACTCACACCCATCAAAGTAAATTTTACCACTATCAAAATCAACCTGCCAGTTGCTACCTTCAACAAGCAGCTTAAATGCACGTTTTTGAAGTAATGTCGCTTTGCCAACACATGCGCTAAAAAGCTCGCTCCAGTTACTTTTATCTACGCTAAGCTTATCTAAAAACATCGCTTCTTTAGGCATTAGCAAGCTATTGCTTGAAGTGCTTTTTCTTTAAAGCTGTCATTTACAACAAATTTTGTCTTATAGACAAAAATTTGAGCCGTATTTTCATTTTTTATCTTAATAACAAGACGTTTATCATTGTTTGTGCCACTTTTTATATGTTCGTTATAGCCAAGATTATAAAGGCTAGTTATCTTATCTTTGCTAAGCTCACTAAGGCATAAAAGCACCTCTAGCTCGGCATATTCTCTTGCTCTTTGAGGCGTGCTAGCTTCTTCATTTTTAGAAAATTTAGAGTTTTGTTTTAGTTTTCTTGTCTTAAAGTCTAAATTTTGTGCATCTTCTAGGCTATAAACCTCGTTTAAATTTGTCCTTACAAATTGATCATCTTTTGTGATATTTATCCTAAAAGCATAAGGCAGGTCGCGTTTTGCCTCGTCCTTTACGATATCTTCGATGTTACCAAGCTCTCTTTCAAAGACTGCGATCTCGATATTTCCGTGAAAATCAAGCACATTTATAGTGCCCATTTTCTTGCCACTTTTGGTTATCCTTGTGCTAAAGTCTTCGATCTTACCAACGACTAAAATTTCAGCACTTTGTGGCAAGCTCTCAAATTCTGAGCTTAGAGTATATTTTATCTTGTTGATCTCGTCTTTATAATCATCAAGCGGGTGGCCTGAGAGGTAGATACCAACGCTCTCTTGCTCAAATTTTAAAATTTGCTTGATGTCAAATTCGTCATTTATCGTGACAAAATTTATCTTCACATCGTTCATGCTCTCATCTTCGCCAAATAAACTCTCAACTGCATTTTTACGGATCTGAGCAGCACTCTTGCAAGCTTCTATGATATTTTCTACATTTTGCATAAGCATCTTACGACTAAAGCCAAACTCATCAAAGCAACCAGCTTTTATGAGACTTTCAAAGACCTTTTTATTTACTTTAAATGGATCGATCCTTGAGACAAAGTCATCCATACTCTTAAACTCGCCATTTGCTTCACGCTCAGTGATAATGTTTTCAATAGCCGCTCCGCCAACACCTTTAATCGCGCCAAGCCCAAAGATAATGCCATCGTGACCCTCATTTTTAACGACGCTAAATTCTTTAGTTGATTTGTTGATAGATGGCGGTAAAGTATCTATATTTATACGCTTTATCTCATCGATATAGCGAACGATCTTATCGACGTTGCTCTCTTCGCTCGTAAGAAGTGCGGCCATAAATTCAGCCGGGTAATAAGCCTTAAGATAAGCCGTCTGAAATGTGACGTAGGCGTAAGCTGCGGAGTGAGATTTATTAAAGCCATATCCTGCAAATTTTACAATTAGCTCGAAAAGATCGTCTGCTTTTTGTCCATTTAGCCCTTTTGCCTCAGCACCTTTTACAAACTCACCCTTTAGCCTATCCATCTCTTCTTTGATCTTTTTACCCATCGCACGGCGTACAAGGTCCGCCCCGCCAAGGCTAAAGCCGCCTATGGCTTGAACGATTTGCATAACTTGCTCTTGATAGACGATGACGCCGTATGTTGGCGCAAGGATTGGTTCAAGCTCTTTAAATGAGTAGGTTATCTCTGCCTCGCCATGTTTTCTTTTGACAAAGTCATCAAGCATGCCACTCTCCATAGGTCCTGGGCGGTAGAGCGCTAGCATCGCGACGATATCCTCAAAGCAGTCTGGACGCAAGCTAGTTCCTAGCTTTCTCATGCCCTCGCCCTCGATTTGGAAAATTCCTATCGCTTGGCCGCTTTGTATCATTTTATAAACATTAGAATCGTTTTTATCGATCTGCTCCCAAATAATATCCTTGCCAGTTCGTTGTTTAACGAGCTTTATGGCATTATCGATAACTGTTAGTGTTTTTAGTCCAAGAAAGTCAAATTTAATTAAATCCACATCCTCAAGATATTTAAGGCTATACTGCGTAACATATCGATCTTCTGGGCTATTTGGCTGGCGAAATAGCGGAGTTTTGTTCCACAGCTCCTCATTTGAGATAACGACACCTGCTGCGTGCTGACCGGCATTTCTATTTAGCCCCTCAAGATCAAGTGCAAATTTCCAAATTTTAGCTGCCTTTGGATTTTGGTTTATTAGCTCAGCTATCTTTGGCTCTTTTTCATAAGCATCTTTTAGTGTAATGCCTAGTTCATCAGGTATTAACTTTGCCATCGCATCGGCTTCGGCGTAAGGCATATCACAAACCCTAGCAACATCCCTAATGACACCCTTTGCAAGCAATTTACCAAATGTAATAACGCCAGCAACGTTAAATTTTCCATATTTTTGCGTAACATAGTCAATTATCTCGCCACGCCTACTTTGACAAAAATCCACGTCGATATCTGGCATGCTAACACGCTCTGGGTTTAGAAATCTCTCAAAAAGTAGGTTGTATGGGATCGGGTCAAGGTCGGTGATCTTTAGCGAGTAAGCGACCAAGCTACCAGCCGCGGAACCACGTCCTGGGCCAACTGGCACACCTCTACTTTTGGCCTCATTTATGAAGTCCCAAACGATCATCATATAGCCTGGGAAATTCATTTTATTAATTATGCCAATCTCTATCTCAAGACGCTTTTTGTATTCGTCATGTAAATTTTCAGGGACAAATTTTAGCCTCTCTTCAAGACCTTTTCTACATTCATATTCAAAAAATACAGCATCATTTTTAAAGCTATATCTATTTTCTGGCTCTGGAAGTGTTAAATTTCTCTCTTTAGCATACTCAAGTGTAAATTTAAAATTTGGCGGAGTTGGGTTGCCAAGCTTGATCTCAAGGTTGCACTTATCCACGATCTCTTGGGTATTTTCTATCACTTCAGGGATATCTAAAAATAGCTCACTCATCTGCTCTTTGCTTTTAACAAAAAACTCATGAACGCTGTGGCGAAGTCGGTTTGGATCATCTAAAGTTTTGTTCATCGCGATACACATAAAAACCTCATGTGCGTCGGCTCGCTCTTTAAAAGTGTAGTGAGTATCGTTTGTAGCGATAACCTTTATGCCAGTCTCTTTAGCGATGCGTAAAATATCATCATCAATGCGTTTTTGATCGCCGATGCCGTGACGCATGATCTCAAGATAAAAGTCATCTCCAAAAATTTCTTTATATTCAAGTGCGACCTCTTTTGCTCTCTCGTAGCCCTTTGCGCCAAATTTCACATTGCGATCGCTTAAATTTAAATGCCAGCTCACCTCGCCCTGCAAGCACGCTGAGCTGCAAACTAGGCCCTCGCTATGCTCTTTTAAGATTTTTTTATTGATACGAGGATAGTAGTAAAAGCCCTCGATGTAGCTCATGGAGCTAAGATACATCAGATTTTTATAGCCGGTCTCGTTTTTGGCGATTAGGATGAGGTGAAAGCGCTGTTTGGTGCTCTTGTCGTCAAGCTGCTCGCCGTTATGCACGTAAGCTTCGATGCCAATTAGTGGTTTTATCCCCTCTTTTTTCATCGCTTTGTAAAAATCTATCGCTCCAAACATATTGCCGTGATCAGTAATCGCCGCTGCTGTGTCGCCTCTATCATGAAGCACATGAACTAGCTCTTTTATCTTGTTCGCTCCGTCAAGTAGGGAGTATTCGGTGTGTAAATGTAGGTGCGTAAAGCTAGAATTTTCACTCATTTTTTATCCTTTTTTAATGAGTGGATTTTACAAAATTTTGGCTAATAAGGTGCTTGATGAAATCTTAATGGGAGCTTTAAAATTTAGATATTTTTCAGTCTGTGGCTAAGAACGAAGCGCGCTGTCATCTGATGCACTATGCTATTAAGGTCTTGTAAATTTTAAAATTTCATGAACGAGTAATTTCGACTCTAAAATTTGAACTAAGCGGTCAGTGAAGCCAAAATTTAGTAGTCAATTCTTTCGAGTGAAAGGAATTTGAAAATCTATAAAGTGAAAAAGAATTAGATCGCGGACTAAGCCGCAATCCATTATAGATAAACTGGGATATTTGTGTGTTCTAAGAAAAATCTCGAAGTGCCACCAAGCACCATTTCCATAAGACCATTTTCACCATATCTACTAGCAACGATTAGATCAGCATTTCTATCAATAGCTGCTTTTAAAAGTGCTTCACCAGGTATCATCGTAGTAGCAATCACTTCAAAAGTGGCTGATATGCCATGAATTTTGAAGTACTCTTCAAGCTTTTTAAGATTTAGTTCAGCATTATCGCCAAGGCTTGCTTTTGAGGTAATGCACTGAACCTTTTTTGCCTTTTTTAAAAGATCGATCGAGCCTGTTAATGCCCTTGAGCTTTGAGTAGTGCCTGTCCAGCTAACAAGGATATTATCAGCTTTAAACTCACGCATTTTTCTAGGGATTACAATCGCATTTTTACCACTTTTTAAAACAGCTGACTCAAATGTACCAGTGATCTTTCCATCAAGTGGCACAGCAGCCACAACTAGGTCGCAAAATTTACTCTCTTGCTCCACTATCGCGCTTCTTTTGCCACTATGAATCGTAAAATTTGCAGTGCAAACATCTTCAATAATTTCACTAGTTACTTTTATGCCAAGCTCAGCACAAATTTTATTGAAAATTTTCTCATTCTCTTCATGCTCGACAGCTAGTTCAGATTTAGCTGATTTTAGAAATTCTTCAAAAAGTACTCCTCCACGAAGCGTCATTTTCATATTATAAACTACGCTTGGGTCAAGCTGGCAAGTCATAATTTCCATATGTGTGTTAAACCACTGAGCAACCTTTAGGGCACCATAAATTCTTGGCTCGATATCATCTCCAGCTCCTATTGGAAAAAGCAACTTTTTGTATTTCATCATCTGTCCTTTAAAATTTATTCAACCAAAGAGAGCGAAATTTTATTTCCTTTTTGCTCGCTCACACACACTTTTACCTGATCGCCTACGTTTAATGGGGTTTTTATCTTTGAGATATGAAGCAAGCCATCAATGCCATCTTTTAGCTCGATAAACACACCAAAATCAACAACACTCTTTACGGTTCCTAAAAACTCATCACCGATATTAAAATTTGGTTTTGAACGCTCTTTGTCGTGTTTAAATGGCTTTTTACCAAACGAGCGTCCATTGTCTTTTGAAGTGATAGAGATGATGTAGTCTTTTGCAGCATCGACATTTTTCTTTGCTCCACCTGCGATTTTTACCTCGCCTTTTTCTCTATCAAGATCGATTGAGACTTCAAATTTCTCAATGATCTCTTTTATAGTCTTGCCAGCTTGACCGATGATATCTACGATCTTGCTTGGATCAACGTTAAATAGCTCAAGTTTTGGAAGCACGTCTTCATTTATTTCTATATTTTTATCCGCTTCTGTCATCAAAGATAAGATATGTTCTCTACCACGTTTTGCTTGATAAAGTGCCTCTTTTAGCACTTCTAAACTAATGCCACCAAGCTTAATATCCATCTGAAGCGCTGTGATACCATCGCTTGTGCCCGCTACTTTAAAGTCCATATCGCCATCGTGATCTTCAAGCCCCATGATATCTGTTAGCACTGCGTGTTTATCGCCTTCAAATATTAATCCCATAGCGACACCTGCGACAAGTTTTAAAGTATTTACGCCAGCTGCCCTAAGTGCAAGAGAGCCACCACAAACGCTAGCCATCGAACTTGAGCCGTTGCTCTCTAAAATTTCTGAAACGACTCTTATTGTGTATGGTGATGCTAGATCAATGCTTGGCGCAAGGGCACGTTTGGCCAAATTTCCATGTCCAAGCTCGCGTCTACCAGGAGCTTTTAATGGGCTTGCCTCACCTACGCTAAAGCCTGGGAAATTGTAGTTAAACATAAATTTTTCTACAAAAGGTACTTTTTCAGTGAGGATGTCATACATCTGAGCATCGCTATCTGTGCCAAGAGTAGCAACAACTAGCGCCTGAGTTTGACCTCTTGTAAAGAGGCATGAGCCATGTGCATTTGGAAGCACATTTGTCTCGATGCTAATAGGTCTAACCTCTTCAAGACCACGTCCATCAGCTCTAACACCCTCGTTTATGATCTGCTCTCTAACGATTTTCTTTTTATATTTGCCAAGGACATTTGTGATGACAGCCTCGTCCCAGCCCTCTTTTTGAGCGACCTCATCGCTTGAAATTTGTTTTGCGATCTTGCTAAGTTCGCTCGCGCGCTCGCTTTTTGCCATTTGATTGATAGCATTTTTGACTTCAGCTTTATAAAATTTATCAATGTAAATAGCGATATTTTCATTTTCTATCTCAGGTTTTAGCTCAAGCGCAGCGTCCTCTTTTTTATGCTCTTTGAAAGCTTCTTCGTAAGCACTGCTAGCCCTTAATATCGCCTTACCAGCAAAATCAATCGCCTCAACCATCATATCTTCGCTAAATTCATTCATTAGCTGTTTTTGAGCCATGCTATCACTTAAGCTCGGATCTATCATTGGCTCAATAGCGACCATCGGAATAAGCTGCGTAGTTTGTTGAGGCAAGCTTCTCATCTCGATCATCAAAAGCTCATCTTTTGTGCCAGCTACATAAAGATCGATCGCACTTTGTTTTAGTTCAGAGTTGCTTGGGTTGATCACAAATTTTTCATCTATATAACCAACTCTCACGCCACAAACTGGGCGATTTACCGGGATATCACTAAGATAAAGAGCAACTGAGGCTGCATTTAGACTTACAACTTGCAAATCAACCTCAGGATCAGCTGAAAGCACCATTACCACTATTTGAGTTGGATATGCGTAACCTTTTGGAAAGAGTGGTCTAAGAGATCTATCGATGATACGAGCTGTTAGCGTTTCAAAGTCGCCTGGCTTTGTCTCGCGCTTAACGTAACCGCCAGGAATTTTACCAGCGGCGTAAGCTTTTTCAATGTATTGCACTGTTAGAGGTAAAAAATCCTCCTCAACTTGCGTGTCCTCTCTTGCAACAGTTGCTAAAACTACGGTATTTTTCACCCTTAAGAGTACCGCTCCGCTAGCTTGTTTTGCTACTTTATTAAGGTCAAAAATTTCAACCTGATTATTGACTTCTATACTATATTGCATTATTTTTATCTCCTTGTTGTTTTTGTAACGGCAAATAATAAGGGCTCTCTTCTAATATTGACATGATACGCTCACTCGTAGCTTCGATCTTTTTCTCGTAATACGAATCCACATCGATAAAATCAACGATCTTGTTTATCGTGTAAATTTCATCAACCATATCATTTAAATTTGTAAAGACATCAGTAGCAATCACTGGCGTTGCGTATGAAATGGATTTTACCTTCACATCAAGCAACGTCTTTATGCAAATGAGTGCCGTCATACCAGTCTCGCACCCCTCATCGATTAGTAAAATATTTTTATCTTTTAGCTCTCCTATCAAATTTCCTTTTCGGTATTTATAAACGTTTTTTAAAATTTTTTCTTCATATTTTCTGTGTGCTTCACCATAGATATAGTCATAGCTTATACCAAAAGCTTTTATAAGTTTATCATTTAATACTATATCTTCTGTCTCGCTAACTATTGCAACATCACATTCGCTATTATTTGGTGCAGGTATTGGCTCGCTAAAGAGCATCTCGTAGCTTAAATTTAAACTTCTACAAACTGCATCTGTGAGTATAACTGACTCAAGTGACATACAAACAACTATCGTCTTTTTATCTACAAGCTCTTTTTTTGGCAAAATTTCAATTAGTTTGCTAGCTGCTTCTAATTGATCCTTAAATTTAGCTGTTATCATTTAGTTGGCACTCGATTTTGTGCTGCTTTGCGAAAAGTCATAGTGCAAACCGCCCATTGGATAGAAATTTATCGTGAAATAGATACCATTTTTTCTAGTTGATGCTGAGCCATTTATTGTTGTTGTTGGCTCGACATCTTGTTGATAAATTATCCCGTAATTCCAGCATTTTCTTTGATGAAGCACGCCAACTCTCCAGCTTTTTGTGTAGCTTCGCTCGATATCATATTGCCAGCCGCCAATAAGACTATACTGATGAGGTAATTTTACTCCAAGACCACTTGTAAAATAGCTATCTTTTGTTGCGCTATTTTTTATTTTGCTATCATTTTTCTTCATGGTGTGAAGCATATTTAGCCAGAATAGATCATTTGTGTATGAAAATCCGCTTTGTACCTTTTTAAGCTCTTTGCTCTTGTGTGAATATTCAAGCTTATTATAAAGGCTTAAATTTTCAAATGGATATAGATAGATAGCATTTTTTAAATTCGAATATTCATCTTCTTTTGTGTAATATCCTTGAGAAATACTATGTTTTATAATCTTTCTACCATTAGAGTTAAAGAAATACTGAGTCAGATAACCAGAAATTTCTTCCTTACTCTGCTCTTGAGCCAAGAAATTTTCATACTCATTTAGATTTTCATCATAGATAAACTCATCATCTAAATTTCCTTTTCTATAACCTGGTAGTAGGTATTCGGCTCCAAAATTTAGAGTGTGATAAAAGCTTTCATACGCTTTTGCAAGGTCAGTGTGAAGGGCAAATTTGTGATAATTATTTACAAAATTTGTATGCTTATCTTCTCTTTTATCATCAAATGAATTTATCTTGTTTTCGTAGTTTATCCTTGAAGCGTAAAGATACTCGTAAAATGAAAACGTTAAGCTATCATCAAGTAGTGGCACATGCACTGAAGCTGGAAGTGTAAATTCATACTGAGTCGCTCTAACGCCTATTTTTCTATCATATCTATGTGACTGAATATCGAGTGAATATAAGATATTTGGCAAGACAATATCATCTGTAAATTTATGATACTGAAGCGATGGAAGCTCTTGAAGCGTGTCTTTGTTCTCATTTTTTGAGCCAATTTTTTCAGTGTCTATGTAGTATTTTGCATAAGCACCAAAATAATGATCGTCATTTGCAATGAAGTAGTTAAATTTAGAAGTTACAAGCGAATCATAATCATCATCCCTGCCCTTTAAATTTAAATAATCTATATCATTTAGCTTTGTTGCATCTATCCAAATTCCCTCTTGCAAATCCGCTTCGCTAAGGTATCTTATAAGCTTATCTCTTTCGTATTTTAGTCCAATGCCTTTATGTGTTTTATTTTTTAGTTCAGCCTTATTTGATGTCTCTCCTTTTTGCTTGGCTTGGTAGCTGTTTTTATCAGTAAATGAGCCAAAGCTGATTTCGCCCCTTGAATCAGGCGATTCAGTAAATCTAAACGCACCATAAATTCCAGCACCTCTATTTGTTCTTATCTGCGGATCAAGCTCGAAGTCCCACTCATTATAAGGTGCAAAATAAATCGGCTGCTTGTAATAAAAACCTTCAGATTTTCCGTATCCAAGTTCAGGCGGTAAAAGACCTGTTCTTCTTGTGGTATCTGTTGAAAAACCAAAATATGGTAAGTAAAAAACTGGCACATTAGCTATACGAAAGACTGGGTTAAAAAGGTGTAAAAATTTGCTTTGTTTATTTAGCATAGCTGAGCTTGAGGTGATGCTCCAGTCAGGATCTTGGACATTACAGCTTGAAACCATCGCTTTTTTTACTCTATAGTACTCACTGTCAGAGCTGCTCTCATCGCTTCTCATCCATACTTCCATGTCTTTATTCATCATAAAAAGCGATTCAAAAGCAGTGTCATTATTTTTTAAATTTAGCTTTGCATAGTTTGAGCGAGAGACTTCGCTCTTGCCCTTCATCATGTTGACATTTCCAAAAAGCTCGATAACCGAATTATTTTGATTATACACAGCACAATCAGCTGTCACAAGATAATCTTGTGAATACACAACAACATTTTTATTGGCCGTGACAATGCCTTTATCTTGCTTCACATCATCAGCTAATAGCTGCACATCTTGCACAGCTGCACTTAGATTTAAAATACAAACCGGAACTAAAAATAAAATTTTACGCATTTATCACCACTGTTTTTGCTATTTTGTCTTGCCAAGTCTGCCTAACTGGATTTGCAAATGCCCATGCAAAACCAAGATAAAAACAAGCTTCACTAACCAACCTAAAAATCGCTCTTACCAAGCTTGAAATAAAATTTGGTCTATCTAAAATTTCTACATTAATGCACATCGTCTTTGTTAGCATTTGCCCAAGACTCGCGCCATAATACCAAACAAAAAATGCATGATAAATAATCTTTAGTGCGACTATTTGCCAAAAGAAATTTAAGGTCAAATTTCTAGCTTCATCATAGCTCATAACCGACAAAAAGGCATCCCAGTAAATGATCAAAAACAAAAAAGAAACGATACATTCATCAATTGAGTAAGCTAGCACTCTTTTTGAAAATGGCGCTAGCGAAATTTCTTCTTTTTCAAGTTTTTCAACTATCTGCATACTCATTTTAATGCCTGCCAGGCAATATCTTTTCTATAATGTGCTCCGTCAAATTTTACATTTTCGCAAAGCTCATAAGCTCTATCACGTGCTTCTTTTATACTCTTCGCAGTGGCCACACAGACTAATACCCTGCCACCATCTGCATAAATTTCTCCATCTTGCTCACTAACACCAGCATAAGCGATGTGAGCATCTTTTACATCATTTAAAACTGAAATTTTAGCTTTTGGACTACTTTTATACGGATAGTCCTTACTGGCCATCACAACGCCAACTGCAAATTCATCTTTTAAGCTAATAGGCTTTAGCTCGCCCTTTGCAGCATTTAGTAAAATTTCACTTAAATTTCCGTCAATTAACGGCATCAATACCTCGCACTCAGGATCGCCAAATCTTACGTTAAACTCAAGTACATAAGGCTCATTTTTCACGATCATCAGTCCCACAAAAAGCACTCCACAAAACGGACTGCCCTCGTTTTTCATCCCTTTTAAAGTTGGCTTTACAACCTCTTCTTCAACCCTTTTTATCAGCTCTTTTGAAGCAAGCGGACTTGGAGCATAAGCACCCATGCCGCCAGTATTTGGACCTTCATCATTATCAAGTAATCTTTTGTGGTCTTGTGCCACTGGCAAGCTTACAAAATTTTCGCCGTCGCAAATAGCAAAAAAACTTAGCTCAAAGCCGTCTAAAAACTCTTCAACCACCACAGATTTACCAGCCTCGCCAAAGCTAGCTCCACTTAGCATGTCGCTAACTGCCTCTTTGGCCTCCTCTTTAGAATTTGCGATTATAACGCCTTTTCCAGCACAAAGACCATCTGCCTTTACGACCATCGGCGCGCTTAGGGTATCAATAAATTTAAATGCTTTTTCTTTATTATCTGTATTTAAATATCTTGCGGTTTTTATGTTATTTCTAGCCAAAAAGTCCTTCATATAGGCTTTGCTAGCTTCAAGTCTAGCAGCTGCTTTGCTTGGTCCAAATATGAGCAATCCCTCTTTTTTAAATATATCTACCACACCTTCGCTAAGAGGCGCTTCAGGTCCCACGATAGTTAGCTCGATACTATTTTTTTTAGCAAAATTTGCAAGTTCATGAAAGTCTTTTATGTTTAAATTCTCACCAAGGCGTGAGGTCGCACCATTTCCTGGCGCAAAGTATAAATTTATATTTTTTTCGTTTTTTAGTTTTAGAGCAATGGCGTATTCGCGGCCGCCACTTCCTATTATGAGAATATTCATTTCATCTCCGTAAATTTAAAAAACCCGAGTGGGCGTCGCATAGAAGAGTGGCCCATAAACAAAGCCAATCTTGCAAATAGATGGATACCAAACGGTTGCAACTTCTCGCCTTTTCAGACTCAAACGAAGCCACATCACAAGGCATCCATACCTTTTCGCTAACAAAAAAGTGTTGGACCCCGTAAAATGCTGACTCGCTTCACTCAGGCAATAAAATTATATAAATTCTTTGCTTAAAGTAATGTTTTGGCAAGCGCGATACAGGCGTTTATATCTTGACTTTGGCTTACTATTGGCTCGGTAAATTTTAGCTCTTTTGCAGTGACCTTTCCAATGCTTATCGCTTGATAGCTCTCATCCCAGCCAAAATTACTAAGAAAATTTTTGACATTTAGCGGAGAAGCAAAGATCAGGATACTATTTTTTGGTGGCTTTAGCTCCATTTTGCAAGGATTTAAGACATTTTCATAGGCGAAAATCGCCTTTATGTTTACTCCGCCATCTTGTAAAATTTCTAAGAAATTTGAAGCACTATCTTTACCCTTTAGATAAAGAACATTTTTACCTTTTAAAAGTGGCAAAATTTCTCTTGCAAAGTCATCTCCGTGAGCGTTCTTTCCGGTATAAATTTCACTAAATCCAAACTCTCTTGCGGCTGTCGCACAACTATTTGCGATGGCAAAGACTGGCAAATTTATAGCTTTTATATTGTTAAATTTTAATGCATTAAAAACATTTTTAGAAGTAGCTACCAGCACATCATATTCACTTAAATTTAGTTCAAATTTTAAAAACTCGATCTTGCTAACGCTTAAATTTACAACGCTCTCATCAGCCGTTTTTGTATTTGAAATAAGATAAATTTTACGCAACTCTTTTTAACCTTAAAAAAGATATCAAAGCAAGTAATGTGCAGGCTAAAACAACAATAGAAGTCGAGTAAAATATATCACCAAGCCCAACTAGCGGGGAGACGACTCCACCTAAGAAAAATGGGCAAAATCCAAGTATCGCTGAGGCTGAACCTGCGTATTCTCTGCCTTCGTTCATAGCTAGCGATGAAGCAGTCGGCAAGACAAATCCTGTAAAAAGAAGTAATAAGAAAAATGCGATAATGACGCCGATCACTTCAAATTTAAAACAAAGCATGAAAGCAATAAAAATGCTAGCAAACAAGGTGCCAAAAAGCCCAGTTTTGAGCGCTTTTCTCTCATTTAAAAGACTAGCAAGCCTAGCTCCTATAACAAGCCCTAAACCATTTGAAGCAAAGCAAAAGCTGTAGCTTACTGGACTTAGAGAATAAAATTCTTGAAAAATAAACGAAGATGACGCTATATAGGCAAACATCGCACCCATCGCAAATGTCTGAATGCTTACGAAAAGCATAAATTTTTTCTTTCTTAAAATTTTGCCAAAAACACTATAAGTCACTAGCAAAGGCATTTTTAAGCGATTTGACTGACTTAAGCTCTCTTTGAAATAAAAATTTGCGATAAAAAGCAAAATACCAATGATAGTAAGTGCCATAAAGATGCCGCGCCAGTCGGTAAATTTAAGTAGCAAGCTGCCACCAATTGGCGAGAGTATCGGAGCAAGGCCATTTACAACCATCATAAGACTAAAAAATTTAGTCATTTCATGACCCTTATAAAGATCACTCACAACAGCCCTTGAGATAACTAAGCTGCCGGCACTTGCAAGCCCTTGGATGATGCGCATAAAGATAAAAAACTGGATATTTTGTGCAAAAAATATAAAAATAGTGCTTATCGTATAGACGATGAGCGAGATGGTAAGGGGCAGTTTTCGGCCAAATTTATCACTTATTGGACCAACTATGAGCTGACCTATGGCTAAGCCTGCCATTGATGTCGTGATCGTTAATTGCGTAGCTGTAACACTTGTTTTAAACCACTCGGTAATAGCCGGAAGTGCTGGCAAATAAAGATCTGTAACAAATGGTCCAAAGGCAGAGAGAGCACCTAAAAATAGCAACAAAAATAGTTTGGAATTTTCTTTTTTCATAGTTTTTCTTTAAATTTTAAAAGAGATTATATTATGACTTTGCTTTTTGGGTTATTAAGTATAAATTTACTATTGTTATTATAAAGAAGAAGCCCTAAAAATAGGGCTTAGTATTACATTTTGTCTTTAGTGACGATTAAGAGCATTTTAAATTTATCTTTTATCTTTAATCCGTGTGGTATTTTGCCTGGTAACACGATGGTATCGCCTTTTTTGATATCAAAATGTTCATCACCAATAGTTAGCTTCATCTCGCCATCAAGTGCGATAAGTAGTGCATCGCCTGGAGCTGCGTGAGTTGAGAGCTCTTGGTCTGTGTCAAAACTAAGCAGCGACATCGAGCCATTCTCATTTTTAACAAGCGTCTTGCTAACTATCTTGCCTTTTTCGTATTCCACTGCATCAACTAAGCTAAAAATAGCTGCCTTAGGTAAATGATCTATCATAACATTCTCCTTAAAATCTATTAGTAAATATTTTGTCTTCTTTGTAAATTTGAGCTTTCGCCAGGTTTTTGCCTCGATAAGGCAGGCTTCATCGCGTCCAAGCTTCATCTGCTTTTTGCCATACTCAAGCTGTGCTTCGCCGTCAATGACGAAGGCAAGGCTATCTATAAAAAGCATCTCGTGGTCTAGCTCCTCACCCTCGTCAAATGCGTATATATCGACGCTTGCATTTTTGTTTTGAAAGAGCCTTTTACTAACGACGCTTTTTTCAACTATATTTGTATCTTTGGTGAGACTATAAATTTGACTCATTTTATATCCTTTTTTGCAAAATTATAAAAGGTTAAGAACTAAATTTCATTGACCAATGTTAATAAAAAGATAAAATATATCCTAATTAAAACCAATGCGTATAAAGAAGTTCCATTTACAGAAAATTTCATAAAATGGATTTGGTGCCTATTCCCACTCAATAATTACCATATCATATTTGTTTCTTTTATTCTATAACGGTATCTTTTTAGTTTCTGTTTTTAATATGCGTAACCCGGCTTCCTTGCCATAGTTTTGTAAGCTTCGTTAAGTACTGATCCAACACCCATTTAATGGAATTTCTTTTCTATGCCAATTACAAAAATATCTGCACAATCTTTGCCGGTTGCATTTATACAACAAAACCAATCGACTCATCATTCATATGGCAAGCGAGAAAAGGCTTTTACCGTGAATCACGAATATACTCTTCTGTGCTTTCGGGTATTCCAAAGCATTCTGAAAGGCCATATAATATTTCTCTTGACACAGCTTACTTTTCTAATTTATCTTCAACTTCTTTTATTTTTGTATCGATTTACTCCTCCACAACTTCTATACTTTTAAATGTATACCTTTATTTCTTAAATTTTCTATGCAATCAGCCAGATATTCAATATTGTGCTCTTTGTAAATTGGACTGCCTATAATTTCCTCTTTAAGATTATCGTACTTTTCTGCTGTCCTTCCTCTATAATTTTTATCTTTCCATTCCACAGAAACACTGTAACCTCTTTTTTCCATCTCCTCCATAACCAATACATGGTAAATAAAAAGATGATATGGGGAATATGTAAACACATAGTCTACAGTTTTATGTTTCTTTTTCCATCCATTGCCCCTCAGAGCACAACATTCCCTATGTTGCCCAAGAAGCTGACTTTTGGGCAATAAGTGGATAAGTTTTTCATGCCATAGTCTCATATTGTTCTACTGTTAACAAAGTTGATTTTTCTAAATATTCATTAGGGTATTTCTTTAGTAAGGTATTAATGCATTCAATTACAACCTTCTGACTATTTTCCCCTTCCATATATCCATTTAATATATCAAATAATACTTGTTTTTCAATCGTACTTACATCTTTTTTGAAATATCCCCATATGTGAAGAACGGCATTACTAAAATCTTTTTTACTCTCCTTCATATCTCTTGTTTCATGTATTTTTTCATTTAGCCATACAACATCCAATTCTTTTTCCCTCAAATACGCCCTTATCTCCAAATATGTTTTATGCGATTTGCTTAGTACAAAATATTTATTTTTTGCCCATAACTCTTCACATTCTATTCTTGTATCTTTGTGTCTCATGTTGACGCTTCTTTCAAAAAATTCAAACCAAAACAAATCCCATACAATGTATCACCATTTAAGCATTTATTAATAGCATTTAAATTTTTGTTTAGGTAAGGTATAAATGAATATCCTGCATTATTAGTATGTTAAAGTGGGCTCAGATACAAATAATTTTTATTACTATAACCTATTCAAATTTATTAACCGCTTTTTCCACAAAAGCCTCCCAGCAAAATAATGGGAGGCTCTCTAAACAATTTATCTAAATTTAAAACTCTCTTTTAAACCTACTTTTTCTCATTTTTAGTATCAAAAGAGCTTTTTGCTTCCGTAAACCGTTGCAATATTGTATCTTCAACGATTTTACAGCAAAAATATTTTTTACTCTATTCCCACTCAATAGTTGAAGGTGGCTTACTTGAGATATCGTAAACTACGCGGTTTATACCGTTTACCTCGTTTATAATGCGTCGGCTTACATTTTCAAGTAAATCATAAGGGAGTCTTGAAAAGCTAGCAGTCATGCCATCACTCGCATCGACCACACGCACACAAACAGCGTTTTCATAAGTGCGGTTATCACCCATAACGCCAACAGAATTTACATTTAAAAGTACGCAGAACGCCTGCCAAGTTTTGTTATACCAGCCAGTACTTTTTAGCTCATCGCGTAAGATCACATCAGCTTTTCGAAGTAGCTCAAGGCTTGGTTTATTTACTTCGCCCATTATGCGGATAGCAAGGCCTGGTCCTGGGAAAGGATGGCGGAATACTAAATCACGGCTTAGCCCAAGCTCAAGACCTAGCTTTCTAACCTCATCTTTAAAAATTTCTCTTAGCGGCTCTATTAGCTCAAATGTCATCCAATCAGGCAAACCACCAACGTTGTGGTGGCTCTTTATCGTCTTACTTGAGCCAACTACTGAGCTTTCGATGATATCAGTATAAAGAGTGCCTTGAGCTAGAAATTTCACATCACCATGCTTTTTGGCCTCTTGCTCAAAAATTTCTATAAAGGTCTCACCTATGATCTTGCGTTTTTTCTCAGGATCTATCACACCAGCTAAGCGGCCAAGGAAGATCTCGCTCGCGTCTATGCTAACTAGCTCAACGCCAAGCTTTGTTCTAAATGTAGCTTCAACTTGCTCTCTTTCGTTTGTTCTAAGAAGTCCGTTATCAACAAAGACAAGGATCAAATTTTCAGGCACAGCAGCCGCTAAAAGTGCCGCAGTCACGGAGCTATCCACGCCACCGCTAACTGCACAAAGCACCTTGTGAGTGCCTACTGTTTTTCTTATCTCTTCTATCTTGTTTTTAGCAAAGCTTCCCATGTTCCATGTGCTCTCGCAACCGCAGATATATTTAGCAAAATTCTTTAAAATTTGCGTGCCATACTCGCTGTGTTGCACCTCTGCGTGAAACTGGATCGCATAAAATTTACGTTTATCATCGCCAAAAGCACAATAAGGCGAATTCTCACTAACAGCGATCACCTCAAAGCCCTCTGGCAAGTCCTTTACATAGTCACTATGACTCATCCATACGATTTGTTTTGAAGGTGTATCTTTAAATAGCTCATGCTCTTTAATAACGTTAAGCTCAGCCTTACCATACTCTTTTTGATCAGCCGCTAAAACCTCAGCCCCATGTGTGTGAGCAAGTAGCTGCATGCCGTAGCAAACGCCAAGTATAGGGATATTTAACTCAAAGACGCCGTTATCGCAAAAATAAGCATCTTTAGCATAAACGCTAGCTGGACCGCCACTTAAAATGATACCTTTTGGCTCTTTCGCCTTTATCTCACTAAGCTTTGCATTAAATGGCAAAATTTCAGTATAGACGCCCTCTTCTCTTAGCCTTCTGGCTATTAGCTGAGTGTATTGCGAACCAAAATCCAAAACTATAATCGTATTGTTCATTTATAACCTTTTAAAAATAGATATGAAAAATTTCAAACTGCACATACCAAACAATGATCGATACGATATATCCTAGAACCACCATCCAAGCGTATTTCATATGTGCACCAAAGGTATAAATTCCTTTTAATTTACCCATTACTCCAACACCAGCTGCTGAACCAAAGCTGATCATCGAACCGCCGATACCAGCAGTTAGTGTCACTAGTAGCCACTGACTCATTGCCTCGCCTGCATCAGCTCCCATTGCTGGATTTGCTTTCAAAACAGCTGACATAACAGGGACATTATCAACGATTGCTGAAAGGAATCCAACGCCGATATTTACAGCAGTTGAGCCAAATTTATCATAAAGTGATACAGCGTAATTTAAAAATCCAGCAAAATGAAGAGCACCAACTGCAGCTAAAATTCCAAAGAAGAAAAATAGTGTGTTGTTTTCGATCTTTGACATATAGTGAAATACATGCATTGGCTCTTCATTTTTGTGAGCTTTTTTGAAATAGTAAGTATAAAGACTAAGTAGTGAGAAACCAAACATCATTCCCCACATCGCTGGCAAGTGGAAAAGCTGATGCATCATAACTGCACAAAAGATAGTAAATGCACCTATAAAAATAACCGCTTTACCGCCCTTTTTCATAACCACTTTTGGCTCGTTTGCCACATCAAAATGCGGTGCAGTACTTGGTACCACGCGAGAAAGTAAAAATGCTGTTACAAGCCAGCCAATAATAGATGCTGGGAAAAGTGCGAAAAAGTCTAGAAATGGTGACTTACCTGCTGCCCAAACCATAAGCGTAGTGATATCGCCAAATGGACTCCATGCTCCACCTGCATTTGCTGCAACGACGATGTTTATCGCGCCAGCCACTAGGAAATTTGTATTATTTCTATCTATCGTTAGAAGAACGGTTGAAAGAATAAGTGCTGTTGTTAGGTTATCAGCTACTGGGCTTATGAAAAATGCCAAAACACCAGTTAGCCAAAATAGTTTTCTATAAGTATAGCCTTTTGATACGAGATTATATTTAAGTGCATTAAATACGTCTCTTTCTATAAGTGCTTCTATAAAAGTCATCGCCACCATCAAGAAAAATACAATCTGAGCGATCTCTAAAATCAGGTGATTTACCTCATGTTCAAGCGAATGCACATCCATGCCATTTATAAGCATATAAACGCCGATAAGCAGGAACATAAACGTACCGATAAAGATAGCAGGTTTTGCTTTGTCGATATGGAAATTTTCTTCTGCTGCTATGAAAAAATATCCAACAACAAAAATTATAAGCGATAAAATTCCTGCCCATGTAGTAGTTAAGTCAATAGCTGCGGTTTCTCCATCAGCACCAAAAGCCATCGCGAAAAACAAGCCTAGAAGTCCAAAAAACCTCATTATACTCTCCTTGTAGAATAAAAAATCTTGGTATATTACTTAAATGAGCCTAAAAATTAGGTTAGTTAAAATTATTAAGCTTACATTACATTTTTATTTAGATACGAAAATTTTACTAGATTTTGTTTATCCTGTCAGTTTTCTTTTCTTTTACTGGAGCATTTCCATAAAATGGATCATCTTTATAGCCACAACCGCTAAATGCAAAAAGAGTAAAAATTAAAATAAAAGATGATAAGATAAGCCCATGAAAAACGCTAAATTTTTGATAAATACTATTCACGAAAATCCTTTGTATAAAGAAAAATTAAGCATGGCAAATGAGTGCCAACAGCTTTTAGAGCTTATGGGGAAAGCAAAACGATTTTATATAGCTTTTTGCTACGTTAGAGAAGGTGTTTTGACCTTTGTTCTTACTCATCCCACTGGGCTTTTAGAGCTTAGGCGTGATAGTAGTATAAATGATATAAAAAGGTTATTAAAAACCTTTTGCAAATTTAATAAAAATAGCGTTTTTAACAGCATTCTTACTCCAAAACCTATTAACGAAATCAATTATGCAAAAAACAAGAAAGAAGAAAATATAAGATTTGTCGTGAGCAAATTTTTAAAATTTTTTAATCAAAAAGAGCAAAGTGCCATCTTTTATGCGCCAGCTAGCAAAGGTAATTTTAAAAATTTAGCAAAAGACGAGCAAATACACCAAAAATTTGAAGAGCTAAGAGAAATTTTGCTCAAGAAAAATGAGCAGGTAAGATGCTAATAGACGAGATAAGAACGCTTCCAAACGAGCCTGGCGTATATCAGTATTTTGACGCGCAAAATAGACTCTTATATGTCGGCAAAGCCAAAATTTTAAAAAACAGGGTCAAAAGCTACTTTAAGTTTACCCCAAGCCTAGCTCCGGCTGAAAAACTAAGCCCAAGAATTTCTAAGATGATAAGCGAAGCTGTGCATCTTGAATACATCGTCACTCCAAGCGAAGCAGACGCGCTGATACTTGAAAATTCTTTCATCAAGCAACTAAAACCAAAATACAACATCTTGCTTCGCGACGACAAGACCTACCCTTATATCTTTATAAATTTAAATGATGAATTTCCAAGATTTGAGATCACCAGAAAGGTGGTCAAAGGCTCAAATATACGCTATTTTGGACCATATTTTAGTGGAGCAGGAGAGCTACTTGAAGCGCTTTATCTAAATTTCAACCTAGTTCAGAAAAAGTCCTGCATCAAAGGCAAAAAAGCCTGCCTATTTTACCAGCTAAAACGATGCTACGCCCCATGTGAGGGCAAAATTTCAAAAGAAAACTACGCTAAGATCGTAAACGAAGCTATCGCGGCCTTACAAAATCCAAGTTTACTCATTACTCGCCTTGAAGAGCTCATGCTAAACTACGCCAAGGCAGAAGACTACGAGCAAGCAGCTGCGACTAGAGATAAGATACAAACACTTAAAAATATGCAAACAAAAGTTGAAGTTGATCTAGCTAAACTTGAGGACTTCGAGGCCTACTCGGTCGCTTGCGTGCACGATATGATCTGTGCGGTAAGATTTAGCGTGCAAAGTGGCAAGATAACTGGCGTGAAAACTGACATCACGCAGGCCAAAAACGCTCAAAAAGATGAGATAAACGAGGCTTATAAGCAGGCCATTTTAAAAAGCTTCATAGCTGGACAGCCGATAATTAGCACCAAAATTTATGTGCATGAGAGCTTTGAAGATAGCGAGCTGGTGGAGGAAATTTTAAACGAGAGATTTGGACGCAAATTTAGTATCACTTGCCCTAAAATTGGCGATAAGCGTAAAATTTGTGAGATCGCTACCAAAAACGCTGAAGTTAGCATCGAAAAATATCTAAAAACGCACGATAACGTGCTATTAAACGAGATAAAAGAGTATTTTGGTCTTGCTCACACGCCTTACGTGGTCGAAGCCTACGACAACTCGCACCTTTTTGGCGAGGCAAGTGTCGGAGCGATGGTACGCTATGAACACGGCGAGTGGGCGAAGCAAAACTACCGTCACATGCACCTAAGCTCTAAAAACGACTACGATCAGATGAAAGAGAGTTTGACAGCCAGAGCGCTTAGATTTGACAAGCTTAGTCCGCCTGATCTTTGGGTTATTGACGGTGGCGAGGTGCTTTTAAACTTAGCCTGTGAAATTTTAGCAAGCAGTGGCGCAAATGTCGATGTGATCGCTATCTCAAAAGAAAAAATTGATGCCAAAGCTCACCGCGCAAAAGGCGAAGCAAAGGATAAAATTTATACCAAAAATGGTAGCTTTAGCCTAAGTACGAGCGATAAAAAGCTGCAGTTTTTCCAAAAAATGCGTGATGAAAGCCATAGGTTTGTCATAAGTTTTCACAGAAAAACAAGGCAGAAAAACGATATGCAAAGATCAATTCTAAAGCAAGCTGGCGTATCTGAAGGAAGTATCGCGAAATTAATCAGCTTTTACGGAAGTTTTGATAAAATCAGCGAAGCGAATTTAGACGAAGTGGCAAAAATAACAAATAAAAGCGTAGCAGAAAAGCTTGCGGTGCTCAAAGAAGGAAATTTGAAGTGATAATATATGATGAAAATTTAAAAATATCTGCGATAACGCAAGATTCACTTGAGCTATTGGGCTTTGATAGTTTAGATGACTTTTTGTTGCGATACAAAGATATAAGCGAGCTAGTCATAACAAGCCAAGAAAGCCCAAACTACAGCTTCTTAGAATTTTTACAAAATACGAAAGATAATAGTGCTAGAGTAAATTTAAAAAGAAAAGATGGTGGTGCGATCTTACTAGAAGCGAGATTGCAAAATGCTATTTTAAAAAATGGTGAAAAATTTTTTATTGTGCTTTTAGAGAAGCAAGACATAATAAACAACCAAAATCTAATAGCAGCAGTAAAAGTAAAACCTACATTAAGACTGCCTGTTTTTAAACTAAACGCATGGTATCTTTTTGACACACAGACACAATCACTTATCGATGATTCCTGGTTTGAAACATCGCTTAAAATACTAAATTTAAATAAAAAAGATTTTGCATCCTATTTAAATATATTTTTGCGTAACGCAAGAGAAATTCTTATCCAGATCCAATCAGCCATAATCGCAAAAGATGAGATAATGCTCAAAAAATACGTAGATGAGATAAGAGAAGCTGCATTAAATTTAAAGCTTAATACCCTTGCAAATGAGCTTAACGCTTTTTTAGATAACAATCAAAATGGAAAGATGAAAGAGATGTCTCTTTTTACCAAAAGACTAATTGAGATAGAAAATATCGTCAAAAAATATAGCAAAAAGAGTATCCATGAAAAATAATAAATTTTATATATTGTTAGCGCCAATAATAATTTCAGCGATCTTTTGCGCATATAGCGGAAATGAAAGCTATAAAAAATTTACAGAACTAAAAGATCTAAATGAAAAACTATATAAACAATCCTTAGTATTTCAAACTATAAGATCTGTAATACAAGAGCACGATACACTAATAGGCAAAAGCCAAGAAGATATAAAAAAGTTGCGAGATAGCACCTTAAAAAATACACAAAAATTTATAAATTCTATAAGAAAAGACGATCGTATCGAGATACGAAATATAAATAAATTAAAAGAATTGCTAGCAAATATAAATCAAAATGATCAATTTGATGAACTATTTTATGAATTTTTCCAAAATATAAATGGAGAAATAGATAGCGATTTTAAACAGGACTTAGACCGAGACTTTCCGCTTATAATAAAAGCTTATGCCGCAACTTTAAGTAAAATTTACAATCAACTCTCTTTAGCAAACAACACAAAATACTACGTAAAAAATATCTTTATAAATGGCCCTTTATTTTCAATAAACAGTAATGTGAGAGAAAATATATATTCCGTAAAGGACAACACGCCAAATCTTGATATGCTTCCAAAAAGTGAGCTAAAAGAGAATATTTACAAAGACTTTAACCAGTTTGAAGCCAACTATCAAGCTAAAAAGATAAGAGAAGCTAAAGCCAAGATCGCATTTTCTGAAAAACTAAATATCGAAGATATTATCTTAATCAAACAGTATGAAGATGATAAATTTATACTTTTATTAGATAGTGCCATAAACATAAAAAATGAGCTACTAGAACTTACCGAGAGCGAGAAAATAAGCTTTGGCATAAAGACCTTTTTTGAGTTTTCGCTTTGTGGCTTGCTCATTTTGTCTTTGCTTGGTATTTCTGCTAGGTTGAAATTTTTAAAGGTGCTTATCGATAAGTCAAAATACATATCGAGTTATATCCTATCATCAAAAGAGATAAGTGCGGATAATGCGATATCAAAGCTTATAAAAGCTTATGAAGATCTAAAAGAAACCTATATAAAAGATAGCAGCTTTTTTCAGATAAAAGATAGATATATTTTATCAGTGAGCAAGAAGCTAGAGTCTATTAATAAAGAAATTTTTACATCGACTGCGGCTTTAAAAATAGAAACAAATAATAGCAAAAAGCAAGTATTTATAGACACGATAGAAAAAAATGCAAATATCATGACTTCGCTTTATAACAATGCTAAAAATATCTCAAATGTTAAAAAATATAGCGAATGCAATAAAACCGAGATATTTGATCCTCAAAAAAGCTTTGAAGAAATTTTGCAAGCAAATATTGTCTATTCGCAAAGCAAAAAGATAAATTTTATAAGCTATCTTGATCCAAGCCTTACAAATGAACTAGAAGGAAATCTAAATTCATTAAAAACCGCATTTAACTCTATCTTTTTGGCGTCTTTATCAATGTCTTTAAGACATCAAAATATTATCATCACTATCAAAAAAGTTCAAAAAGAGTTTGATAGAAGCGGACTTTGTTCTGTAAGCTTTAGCATAAAAAATAGCTCAGCTGCCATGAGTGAAAAGCAAATTTCAGATATATTTTCAGATGATGAGAATAGCTTAAATAATGATGAGAGCGAGTTTTATCTAAAAATCGCTCAAATTTATTTAAAAAATTTAGAAAGCAAGCTGGAGATTAATTCGTTTCCAAGTATTGGCAATGAGTTTAAATTTGTAGTCATCTTTAAAACAACATCAAACTATAAAGACTTTGATATAAAATGCGATCATAAACTAGCATTCTTACAAGACGCAAATGTAGCTTACAACGAAGCTTTTGAGCAGACCACAAAAGACCTTGGGCTCAAAGTGGATATGCTAACAAGCACTAGTCCATCTATTACAAAAAATTATGATGCTATATTTTTAAGAAATACCAATAAGCAAGGTCAAGATATTAAAAATCCGCTCATTTTAAAAGACCCGCTAACTCCATTAAGCATCACAAGACTACTTTGCTTGGGTGAAGCTGATATTATGAATAAAAATTTAAACGATAAACCAAAAATTTTAATCTGCGATACTAACGAAATTTACATAGATATAACAGCAAGTGGTTTTAGTAAATTTAACTGCGAAGTTGTTGGAGTTTGCAATAAAAAAGATCTAAAACAAGCCATAAAGCAAGGTGATTTTGACCTTATATTTGTTGGCTCAAAATTTTTCGAAGCTGAAAAAAATAGCCTTCAAAAAAATCTTGATCTTATAAAAGCAGCTATACAAAATGCGAAAATTCCAATTATACTAATGCTTTCAAATACTTCAAATATAGATGGAGAGAGTGTCAAAGAATACTTCAACGCTTATATAAAAACGCCAATAAATAGCGACGAACTGGCTCAAATTTTTAGAAAATTTTTACCAAATTTTGGCGAGATTGCAATAGACGAAAGCTATCTAGCAAAAAGCGAAAATATTATTTTATTTAAGAAATCGCCAATGGAAAATAAAATATTTAGCTCAGCTTTAGGAGAATTTTACAACACACTTGAAACCACAAATAGCTTTGATGAGCTATTAACAAAGATAAAAACCAAAACTTACGGTATCGTTCTTATAGATGAAAATGTAAAAGGCTTCAACTATGAAGAGCTAACAAGAGTTGTTGATAAGATAAGGCAAAGCCAAAAGGTTGATACAAGAGTGCTGATATTTGGCGCACAAGAAAGAAGTGAATTTCCTTTTGTAAAAGTGTTAGCTAAAAATATCACAAAAGCAGAGCTTTCAGCTACAGTAAGAGAGCAAATCGATTCTATGGGTACTAGCTACGCTAAAAGCTCTTATGAATTTATTAAGTTTAACGCCTAAAACTCTTTTGCGTTATTTTTAAATACATTTAGCACGCTTGCTCGCTTATGGCAAATTTCAGCGTATTCTCTTTCGCTCTTTGAGTCATAAACTATACCAGCTCCAGCCCCCACAAATACATTACTAAAGCCATTTTCACCTGACACAAAGATGGCTGATCGAATAAGAATAGCAACCTGAGCATCACCATTAAAATGTAAAAATCCAATGCCACCGCCATAGATATTTCGCTCAGAAATTTCAAGCTCATTGATTATCTGCATAGCTCTTATTTTTGGGGCTCCGCTTAGTGTGCCAGCTGGGAAAATACTAGCTAAGACATCAAAAAGATCAAGCCCCTTGGCGCACTTGCCATAGACATCACTTACAATATGAATTACTTTTTCATATTTTTGTATATGCATCGCATTTTTTACGGATACACTTTTTGGCTCTGAAACCCTGCCAATGTCATTTCTAGCAAGATCGATTAGCATCTTGTGCTCAGCCAGCTCCTTTTCGTCACTTAATAGCTCATTTTCAAGTGCCGCATCTGCATTTGCATCACTTCCTCTAGGCCTTGTGCCCGCAATCGGAGCTACAAAAATTTGCTCACTTTTCATCTCAAAAACAAGCTCTGGCGAAGAGCCAACTACATCGCCATAAGGTGTAGGAAAATGAAACATATATGGGCTTGGATTTGTAAGTGAGAGCTTTTTATAAAATTCCAAACTGCTCATATTCGTTGAAATTTCAAGCAATTCACCAAGCACCACCTGAAAGACATCGCCACTTCTTATATACTCTTTTGCTAACTCAACCATATCCTCAAAGTGTTTCTTTTCTTTACCAAGATCAGTTTTTATACTAAATTTACTCTGCTCTTTGCTTTTGCATTCAACTTTCGCATCAAGCAAAAAATCATAATATTTATTCTTATCTCCATAAAATGTATAAATTTTACTCATCTTGTCAAAGTGTAGATAGGCCTTTGCATCGGCATAGATAAATTTTGGAAATTCGTACTTTTTAGCTTTCTCTTCTCCGATATATTCAAAATATCTCACACCATCATAAGTAAAAACACCAAAGAGACCTGCAAATGGAGCTAAAGATTTATTACGATTTGTATCAAAATAACTTCTAAGCCTATAAAAATCCATATCCTTTTCATCGATATAATCGCAATCAATGCCTATAATCGTTTGTGTCTTATCCTCGGCTAGGTAGCTATTTTTAAATTTTTCTCTAATCACTTCATAATAAAACAGTGGTTGTTCTAAGAGCATTTTTTCCCTTTAAATTTTTGATGATTATAAAAAAAGTTCGCTTTTAGTTTTTAAAATTTTTATCAAATTTCTAAATTTATGCCCTAATTTCACCTTTTTACTATTTTTTAACACCGCTTGGCTAAAATTTGGCACTCATAAAAGGAAATTTATGCTTTTTGTTGAACTTTTTGTAATTGGTATCGGCGTTGGATATATCGCTGGTTTTTTTGGCATCGGTGGCGGCACAGTCGTCGTTCCTATAATGGTCGCCTTTGGGTATGACATAAAAACCGCTATTGGCATAAGCGTCATGCAAATGATATTTAGTGCGACTTTTGGCTCGTATCTAAACTACAAAGCTGGCCTTTTAAAACTAAATCGCGGCGTAGTTTTAGGGCTTGGAGGCTTAGTTGGAGCTAGTTTTAGTGGCATCATCGTCTCGTATGCGCCCGCAATTTTACTCGAGTCACTCTTACTTACTACATTTATCTTATCCCTTTTGAAATTATATTTTATGCCAAATAGTGACGGCTCAAACGCAAATAACTCACTTTTCTTACTATTTTTAGTTGGTCTTTTTGTAGGTGCTCTTGCCATTAGTATTGGTATCGGTGGTGGCGTCTTTATCGCTCCTATTTTGGTTGGCTTTTTACGCTATGAGCTAAAAAAAGCCGTTTCAATGGGAGTATTTTTTGTGATGTTTGCAGCCTTCTCTGGCTTTATCTCACTTTCATTAAGCGGCCATATCTCTTATCTAGAAGGTGCTTTTCTAGGCCTTGGCTCGCTAATAGGCGCATACTTTGGCACCAAAAAGACACAAGCTATGGATAAAAAAGCGCTTAAAAAATGGTTTTTACTCTTTTATCTTTTGATGATAATTCTAATCTTAAAAGATATGATATTTGGCTAAATCAAAAATTTAAGGCTAGGCTAGCTAGTCTTAAATTTCTTCAAAAAAGTAGGCTTCGCTTAATTTAAAAGCAAGCTTATCTAGCTCATCTTTACTTAAATTTACGCTCTTTGCGATATCTTCTAAACTAGCTTTGCCATCAAATTTTAAAGCGATTTTGATCTCTTCATAGCTTAAGTTTAGCTTGCCATTTAACTCATTTGCCAAAGAGATAACTGGTGAGCTAGCATTTAAAAAATACTCCAGATACGCAGCAGCTCTAGACTTTAGTCTAGTTTTGCAAGGCTCATAGGTAAGTGCTTTGAGTTTTGAAGAAGAAATTTTAGTGTTTTGATCGTTTAAAATTTCAAGTAGCCCTACAAAAGCTTCGTTTGCATTCTCGCCAAGTGCCGCCTTTACTTCGCTTAAATTTAAGCTTTGTGGATAGGCTTTGCTTAAAATTTCTTGCGTTTTTGTTCTTGGCTGCTCGCTAAAATATGCAAAATAAATCCTATCAAGCTCACTCTCTCCAAGTACCGCGTCAAAGTCCTCAGCACCGCCAAGCCTCTCTTTGTGAGCGATGAGACTTTTTCTAAATGATCTATTAAATAAAAAATCGTTTAGTTGCTCTTTTTTGATGCGAGAGTTGTAATTTTGCTCGATATGTGCGTCGAAGCGGTAAATTCCAGTTGAGCTTGCAAAGATGTCATTTAGTGAAGCATCTATGACGTAGCAAAGTCCATGTTTATCGATATGTTTAGCAAATTTATGAAAGTAAGTTGGCTCGTTGCTAGCCTCTAAAAAATCATGCAATATATAATAATCATTACCCTTTGCGATGATGCCTTGTAAGAAATTTAGCTGTGTTAAAAGAAGCTTCATACTATCTTTGTATACGACATCGCTTTGGTTTTGTAAGCTAAATTTCAAATAATCCTGCAAAAAATTTAACTCACCTTTCACATGAGCAAGTGCTTCTTTGCTGTCGTTGCCTGAGCTTACAAAAAGCATAAAATCTCTTAAAATATCAAGACTCTTCCAGCCAGGATAGGTATTATACGAAACATAAGCGATGCCATCCTCGCTTAGTAATGCCTTAATCGTGGCAAGCAGCGCATCTCTTACATTTGGGCTCACCCAGCTATAAACACCATGAGCGATAATATAGTCAAATTTCCCAAGCTTTTTTATATCGCTTTCGTTCATGTGCAAAAAATTTCGCTCAAGCAGAGTAAAATTTTCTAAACCTATCTGCTTTGCTACCTTGTTACCTTCAGCCACTTGATGGCTTGAGATGTCGATACCAACAACTTTTGCGTTTTTATGCGAAATGGCAAATGGCAAGATATTGCCACCGTATGATGAGCCAAGCTCAAGCACTCTAGCCTCTTTTAAGCCAGCTGCCTTAAGTCCCAGAAATTTAGCAACCGCTTCTATCCTAACTGGCGAGCAGTCGCTAAATGCGGCCGAGAAATAAGGAATTTCATCGTAAGCTTTCTTTGTTTTATTCATCAGCTATGTTTTCTTGCAAATTCTCTCATAAACTCGCCAAGTTTTTCAACATCGCTTTGGCTAACGGCATTATAGATAGAGGCTCTTATGCCGCCAAGATGTCTGTGACCTTTTAGCCCTAGCATGCCCTCTTTTAGCGCTTCTTCGACGAAAACTGGCTCAAGCGCATGATCTTTTGGTATCGTAAAGCTCACGTTCATATCTGACCTGCTTGATTTTTTAGCGTGACCCACGTAAAAGCCATTTGAGCTATCTATTATGCTATAAAGCGTGCTTGCTTTTTTGGCGTTTATCTTCTCAACCTCGGCAAGTCCGCCAAGGTCTAGCAGGTGCTGCATGGTTAAATTTAAAAGATAAATTCCAAAAGTTGGCGGTGTGTTGTAAAGTGAGTTTGCCTCTACGTGCGTTTTGTAGCGCAAAAACATAGGGACGTTTTGGCTACTCACGCGATCAACTAGGTCTTTTCTTAAAATGACGATAGTCACGCCGCTTGGGCCTGCATTTTTCTGAGCGCCACCATAAAGCAAGCCGATACTGCTAAAATCAAGCGGTCTAGCGAAAAAGTCGCTCGAAGCATCGACAACAAGGGGCGATTTGGTCTTTGGCATAGCCTTATACTGCGTGCCATAAATCGTGTTGTTTGAGCAGATATAGGCGTAATCGGCGTCATCACTAAATTTAAACTCAGGGATGTAAGAGAAATTTTCATCCTCGCTGCTTGCAACGACATCTACATTTACGCCAAGCACTTTTGCCTCTTTGATAGCTTTGTTTGTCCAAACGCCGGTGTTTGCATATTCAGCCCTGCCACCTTGATATAAATTCATCGGTATCATGCTAAATTGCAAGTGTGCGCCGCCTTGCAAGAATAAAATTTCATACTCATCGCCGATACCATAAAGCTTTCTTATCTTCTCCATCGCACCAAAGTGGATCTCCTCAAAGGTCTTGCTTCTGTGGCTGATCTCCATGATCGAGTAGCCCTCGCCTCTGTAATCGGTAAATTCGGCCTTTGCGTGCTCTAAAACATCTAATGGTATCGCGCTTGGGCCTGCGCTAAAGTTGATTTTTCTACTCATTTTTACTCCTTGATAATTGCTTTTTTATGTGTATTTTGCGAGATAAGCTCGATCTCATCATTCAAATTTAAATCCCTAAGATCGGCTCTCTTGCCATCTTTTCTAACCTCGATAAGCCCCTTCGTGCTCTCAAAAAAGAGCTCCCTCATCTCATAAGCTTTTTCAAGCGAGCCAAGAGCTGAGCCAAGAAGCAATATCTTTCTTTGCACGGCGTTTGTTAGGGCATTTTGCTTGTTTGCTACCTCGCTAAATTTTAGCTCGATCCTAGATTTTAGGGCGTTTGATGAAAATTTAGAAAGTAGTAAATTTAGCAGATTTTGCTTCTTTGTGATCTTTAAATTTAAGGCACTATCAAGATCATCGCTGAGCCTGTCAAGATACTGAAAAAACGCCTCTTCATCAGGCAACAGATCAAGCATGGCTGCACTTGGCGTAAGTGATCTGCGGTCTGCTACAAAGTCACTTATAACGTAGTCTATCTCGTGTCCGATAGCGCTTATGACTGGCGTTTTTGTAGCGTAAATTTCGCGAGCTAGGCCCTCGTCGTTAAAGCACCAAAGATCCTCTTTGCTACCGCCTCCACGAGCTAAAACGATCACATCGACGCCGTATTTATCGGCTCTGCGCAAAGCTTTTATAAGCGAGCTTGGAGCACTTTCGCCCTGAGTTAGCGCGTCAAATATAAAAATTTCACTTAGCCTCCAGCGGCTCTTTACCACCTTTAGCATGTCTTGAAGTGCAGCTGAAGTGGCGCTTGTGACAAGGGCTATTTTCTTAGGTAAATTTGGTATCTCTTTTTTTGCGCCGATGTCAAAAAGCCCCTCGTTTTCGAGCTTTTCTTTAAGCTGCCTAAACGCAAGCTCAAGCTCGCCCTCGCCATCAGGCAGCATCGCGCTAGCTACTAGCTGATACGACCCACTTGGCGAATAAATGGTCACTTTGCCATAAATTTTGACCTTCAAGCCCTCTTTTGGCAAAAACTTCACCTTTTGGTTATTCATGCGGTACATCACGGCTGAGATGCTGGACTTTTCGTCCTTTAGCGTGAAGTACCAGTGCCCAGAGGCATGCTTAGTAAGGCGCGAAATTTCGCCACTTACCTCGACATAGTCAAGGGTTGCCTCAAGCAGCGCCTTTGCTTTTTCGTTTAGCTCAGATACGCTAAGCATTGATCTCTCTTACCTTTTTGGCGATAAATAATGTCGAAATGTCCATGCTAAAGCCCTTGCAAAGCTCTATCTCAAAGCCAGCCTCTATAAGCTCATCGCAAAAACTCTTTGCGTCCAAGAAATTTTCGATCGAGCTTGGCAGATACTCGTATGCCTCTTTATTTTTTGAGATAAAGCCCCCGATACTTGGCAAAATTTTACTTAGGTAAAAATCTCTTAGCGCAGTTATAAAGCCCTTTTTCTGGCGTTTGGTAAATTCGAGCACGACTACGTAGCCATTTAAAGCAAGCACTCTATTAAACTCCCTAAGCGCCGCCTTTCGCTCGACCACATTTCTTATGCCGTAGCTTATGCTTAAAATTTGAGCCTCACCACTTGCGAGCGTTGTATTATCAGCGTAGGCCTCTATAAATTTAAAATTTGGAAATTTCGCCCTAGCCTCTTTTAGCATACCACTTGATGGATCGATGCCAGTGAGACTTTTCACCTCTACGCCAAATTCTTTTGAAATTTCACTCCAAAGCCCCATCATATCGCCAGTACCACAAGCCACATCTACGATATTTATGCTTCTTTCTTTAAAAATTTCTAGCATATATCTGCAGGCAAATTTCCTCCAGCTCACGTCCACACCAAGACTTAGCACTCTGTTTGCGACGTCATAAGTCGGAGCGATCTGGTTAAACATATCAACGATTTTTTCTTGTTTTTGCATAAATTTGCCCTTTTATATGTAGTAAATTTTTAAATTTCTTGAAATTTTGCGAGTTGCTTTTATAAATTTAAGACGCTTTTTTAGTATCTCTTCTCTACTTTTATAAATTTGCTTGTAAATTTTACTCTCGAGCCTCTCTTTATCTGGCATTTCTGGAAGCCTTTTAAGGATACCGAGCCAGACGTCATAGTCTTGAAGATTACCAAAAATTTCTTGCATCTGCTTTAGCTTCTCTTCATACTTTTTAAACCCTTCAAAATAGAAAATTTCACATAAAAACTCGTATGTATATCTAATCTTTTTAAGCTCTATCCTAAGATCATGAAAGCTCTCATTTGGGCAGTCTTGATTAAGGCTTTTTAGCCTTTTTTGAGCCAAAACCAAAAGCATTCTAAGTTTAAACGAACCAAGACGTGAGAGGCTTACATCAAAGAGTTTTGACTTATAAAATTCACCCTCGTTTAAAAATATCTCCCACTCTTTTAAAAATGCGTAGTTTTCTTCGTCACCAAGGTAGCTTTTTACATTTTCATACTCTAAATCTAGAGCCTTTTTCACAAAATAGATAGGCTCGTTTGCATGTTTTTGCTCGTTTAAAAAGCTTAAAAATACATCTAAATCTCGCTTTTTGTTTGTCGAGTTTGCAAGTATTTTAAAATTCTCACCAAAAAAAAGTGTCACTTTCTCATCAAAAACGCCACTAAAAATTTTAAGGATCGATCTAACCTTTCTTAAATTTACGCGAAGCTCATGCAAAACTTCTTCATCTTTATCTATCAAGTACTGGCTTTTTAGCCTTTTTATTACTTTAAAAATACTAACAAAAAGGACTCTTAGCGCCTCTCCACTTTTTAGATTTGCAGCAAAATTTGGCAGAATTTCTTTTTCTTTTATGATCTTATAGGCTCTTTTGTAGTCGATTTGTTCATTTTCATTAGCATGGATGGCAAGAAATTTATTTTTATATCTTTTATCGCAAGTTACATCACTTAGGCAAAAATTTTCTAAAAATGGTGGCAGATTGAAAAAGACAGCCTCATTTTCATCGCTAAATTCGATTTCAAATGTACAAAGCCCGTTTAATTCATTTTTAAAAATGTCGATATTGCAAGGATTATTATTTAGTTTAAAAGTGTATCTATCTTTTAAGATGAAGCTACCGATGCGGTTTTTAAGAGCCTTTTTAAACTCCACTTTTTCGCAAAATTCTTCATTTTCTTCTCTGATTAGATCTTTACCGATCTTTACAGTTTTTATAAATTTATCCTCTTCACTTCGAAAGCGGATCTCTTCATTTTGCGTTATCTTGGTATAAAATTGAGAAATTTCAAGGTGCTTAAAAACTACTCCAGCTTCTTTTAAAAAATCTAGAATTTGAGAATTTTTGAGTAAAAATTTACGCTCTATCTCCAAACTCACATTTTTCTCCAAAATTTTTTGTTCATTTTAGCAAGTTAGTGCTTAAAACAATGAGAAAGATACTAAATTTAGGCTTATTTTAAAAGTATTTTTATAAGAAAAAAGATGAAATTTATGCTGCTAAATAGCAACATAAATTTTATTTACAGTGTTTACAGCTTTTTACGCTAGCTACGATGTTTAGACGTTCTATTATATTTCCGATCTTCTTTTCTAGCGCCTCTTGATATTTGCCAAGCTCAGCATCATCGTAACTCACGTCCTCAACGCTTCCACAGCTTTCACAGACAACATGGATATGTGGATATTCGTATATGTCGTATCTAGCTTTTTGATTGACGATATTTACTTCAACTACAAGACCTTCGTCTTTTAAAGTATTTAAATTTTTATAAACCGTTGCTAGAGAAACCGATGGACTCTCTTTTAAAATTTCATCATAAAGCTCATCAATCGTTGGATGCGTGTGGCGATCAAGAATTCTTAAAACGCTAAGGCGCTGTGGCGTGACTTTTAGCCCAGATTGCTTTAATAATGATACGTATTGCATAATGCTTTTCCTTGTTTTTATTTTGGCTTATGCTAGCAAAAATAATATTAAACGTTACTTTATTAAATGATATTAATTATTTTCTAGTAAATTTTTGGTAATCTGCTCAGCACTTATACCAAGATACTTTTCAACATCAGCAGTTGAACCATGTGGGATAAATTTATCTTCATACTCGAAGCTAATGACGCTTATATTTGAGATTTTATTTTCTTGTAGAAATGCACTTACTATATCGCCAATACCGCCTTTTTTAGCACTATCGCTAAATATGTACCACTTTTTAGTGCGTTTTGCAAGACCTAATAAAAGCTCACTATCAAGTGGTTTTGCAAAGACAAGATCAACCAATATCACATCAAGCTTGCCAGTTAGTAAATTTCTGACCAAATTTGCCCTACCAACGCCGTTACCATAGCCTAAAAATGCGATATCACTCTTTGCGTCAGCTAAAATTTCACCCTTGCCAAACTCAAGTGGCTGAGCTTCAAACTCATCTCTTAAGATAAATGCCCCACGCGGATATCTAAATGCGCTAACACCCTTGTAAGAGTAGGCAAATTCCATAACATTTTTCATGCTCTCTTCGCACCTTGGGGCAAAAAGAACCATGTTTGGCACAGCGTTTAAGAAGCTAATGTCAAAAGCACCCTGATGCGTTTCGCCGTCCTCGCCCACGATGCCAGCCCTATCCATCGCAAAGGTGATATTTAAATTTAAAATAGAAGCGTCGTGAATGACTTGATCATAGGCCCTTTGCATGAATGTCGAGTATATTGCAACAAATGGTTTAAAACCCTCTTTTGCCATAGCTGACATCGAGGTGACTGCATGCTGCTCGGCTATCGCTACGTCCCAAAAACGATCTGGAAATTCTTGTATCAAAGCGTCCATGCCAGTGCCTGTTGGCATCGCGGCCGTTACGCCAACGATGTCGCTATGCTCTCTTGCCATCTTTAAAAGCTGCTCGCTAAAGATCGCCGTGGCTGACTTGTTTGACTGTCTTTTGATAAATTCGCCACTTTTTAGATCAAATGGCCCAACTCCGTGCCAATTTTCATAACACCCCTCAGCAAATTCATATCCTTTGCCCTTTAGCGTCTGTACATGCACTATGACTGGTTTTTTCATATTTTTGGCAGTTTCAAATGTACTAAGAAGCGCTGAAAGGTCATGTCCATCAACTGGGCCTATATACTCGAGTCCAAGCTCTTCGAAAAACATGCCAGGAGTGATGAGTCTAATGCCCTCTTCGATACGTCTAGCCATGTATGCAGCTGAATCTGGCATATAGCTTAGAAATTTCTCAACCCTGCCCTTAAATTTTTGATAAAACTGTCCTGCCATCATCTGGCTTAGATACTTGCTAAGCGCGCCTATAGGCTTGCTTATACTCATCTCGTTGTCGTTTAGGATGATGACGCAAGGATATTTTCTATCCCCTAGCTCATTTAGCGCCTCGTACGCCATTCCGCCACTTAGTGAGCCATCACCTATGACAGCTACTGGGATACGATCTTCATTTTTAAGTTTTATCGCCTTTGCAGCACCAACTGCTAAAGATATGGACGTCGAGCTATGCCCTGCTACAAAGTAGTCAAATTTACTCTCGCTTGGCTTTGTATAGCCACTGATACCATTAAATTTTCTAAGTGTATCAAAGCTCTCCCAGCGTCCAGTTAGTAGCTTGTGTGCGTAGCTTTGGTGGCTCACATCAAAAATAAATGGATCTTTTGTCACATCAAAAATTTTATGCATCGCAACGATGATCTCGACTGCACCAATATTTGAGCTAAGATGACCGCCATTTTTGCTAACGGTGGCTAAAATTTTATCCCTGATGTCATGACAAAGTGCGTTTAGTTCATCAACATCTAAACTTTTAACGTCTTTATTCATTATTTACCAGCATTTTTAGTTTTTCTAGCCTTGTTTGCATAGTCGCATCGATATTGCCGCCATCACTTATAATAACCACACCGCCTTTGCTTATAGCATCATCAGCGCTTATCTTGACGTGTTCATTCTTGCTAAATTGCTCTTTTATATATTCGCTATCTTCTGGATTTACGCGAATTTCTATGTTTTTTACGTCGCTTAGCTCTTTTATAAGCGAATTTGCTAGGTGATGAGCGATCTGGCTAGATACGCTTGAAACCTCTTTTTCTATCACCTCTTTTGCGATCTTTATCGCAGTTTGCCCAAGCTCTTCCTCGCTCTTTTTCAAAAACTCATCAAATTTAACATACTGCTCATCTAACTTTGCAGCTGAAGCGCTAAATCTAGCCTCAAGCTCATTTATCTTCGCTTCATTTGCCGCATTTGCTTGGGCGATACCCTCATTTTTGCCATCTTCTTTAGCACGAGAAATTTCAGTATCAAGGCGCTTAGCAAATTCGCTCTCTTGATTTTCTATTTGCATTTGAAGTTTGATGATATTGCTACTTAGCTCATCTGTTTTTTTAAGCAGTTCTTCAACAAAGCTCGACTCACCTCCTTGCTGTATTTGTGGACTTTGAGCCTGAGAAGCAAAGTGGTTTTGTGAGTTTGTTTGCGTTTGATGACTAGCTTGAGGAACAAAATTTTCACTCTTTTGCCCAAAATTTTGCTCACTTAGCTCTTCACTAAGATTATTTTCCTCTATCAATACAGGAGCACTATCTGTGGCTCGCTCTCCAACTCCAAGCACCTTAAATCTATAATTTTCTATAAAGTGAGCTGGAGAAGTCTCACTGGTTATTACGCTGCTTTTCATTCTATCATCTCATCTGCTTCGCCGACTTGGAATACACCTTGATCAGCTAGAGTTTGCACCGTCTCTACTATGCGTCTTTGAGCCTCTTCAACATCTTTTACACGCACCGCACCAAGATATTGCATCTCCTCTTTAAAGGCTTCTGCTGCACGCTGAGACATATTTGATAAAAATTTATCCTTTATGCCATCGCTTGAGCCTTTAAATGCGACCATAAGGTCTTTTTTATCGACATTTTTAAGGATTTCTCTAATTGCGGTTGCGTTAAGGTTGATAATATCTTCAAAGGTAAACATAAGCTCTTTAATCGTTGTTGCAAGCTTATCATCGCTTTGTTCGATGCGTTCGATCGTGCTTTTGCTAGCTTTTTGCCCAAGTCTATTAAGTACTTCTGCTACAGCTCTTGGACCGCCAACTTCGACTTTGTATGATGTAAGACTTTCAAGCTTGCCCTCAAGCACAGTTGAAACACGCTTAATTACCGATGGACTAATATCACCAAGATTTGCCATCCTGATCACGACTTCGCTTCTTAACTCATCTGAGAAAAAGCTAAGCGTTTCAGCAGCACTTGTTGAGTCCATATGAGCTAGTATTAGCGCGATGGTTTGAGGGTGCTCTTTTATGATAAAGTCTGCAAGCTGTTGTGGTTTTATCTTATCAAGATAGCCAAAGCTTTTTGAGTTTTCCATGCTTTTTGCAAGCTTGTCTAAAATTTTCTGAGCAGCTTCTGGACCAAATGTGCGGTAAAGAATTTCTTTTGCGTACTCTAAACCGCCACTTCTCATATATTGATTTGACTGCATTAATGCGTAAAATTCTTCTAGTACAGCGCTTGCGACTTGCTTATCAATATTTTTCGCAGTTGCGATATAGCCTGAAATTTCAGTGATGACATCAACATCCATGTGAGAAAAAATAAGAGCAGTTGCCTCTTCGCCAAGCTGAATCAGCAAAATAGCAATCTTTTCAGGCATCGATAGATCATCATAAATCATTTTTTGCTTGTCATTTAGCTTTATTGACATCAAATTTCCTTACGCATATTAAAGTCGCTGTCATTTTTTACCATATCTTGAAGTAGCATTGCTATCTCTTCGTTTCTTTCTGTGATGACTGCTCTCATTTTCTCAAGTAAAACATCGTATTTTAGTTCATCTTCATTAAACTCGCCACTAAGTCCTAGCTGCTCTTCGACCTTTTTGCGAGCAGCTTTAAATTTCTCAAGTGTATCTTCAGCATCTACCTCAATATCTTCAAGGCCATCTTGAACTTGCTCCTCTTCTTCTTTTGTCTCTTCAAGCATCTTTTGCATAAATGGCACAATGACTTTTTTATAGAAAATATAAAGCAACAATGCTGCGAAAATATATTTTAACAGCGGCATAAATGGCACTACATAGTTATTCACAAAGCCATCCATCTTCTCACTAGCGCTTATATCTTTGCCGGTTTTAAACTCAAAGTTATCTAAACTTACTTCATCGTCCCTATTTTGGTTATAGCCGATTGATTGTTTGATTAAATTTGTGATTGACTCTCTTTGCTCTTTGGTAAGTGGGGCAAATTCAAGCTCGCCAGTTGGCTTGCCGTCTTTGTCTTTTTTGCTCTGATAAAGTCCGTCTATAACGACAGCCGCACTCACTCTATTTATGCTAGCAAACTGCCCTTTGACATTTGTCACTTTCTTTGAAATTTCGTAGTTTGTCTGCTGCGAGCTTTTGTTGTACTGCTCTTTTAAAGTGCTATCATCTAGCCCTTGAACAGGGCCTACGTTGCTAACCGCACCTGGCACGCCGCCCACTTCATTTGGAGCTGAGCCTTGGCGTTTTTCCTCGATATTACTTTCACTTCTTACGACGTTATTTGGGTCATAAACCTCGCTTTTTGTATCTTTTTTATCAAAGTCAAAGTCGATATTTACCTTTGCTACGACCTTATCTGCTCCGCCCACGATAGGAGCTAGCACATTTACGATCTTTTGCTCATAGTTATTTTCAAACTCGCGCTTATAGCGTATCTGCTGAGCTATAGCATCACTATCAAACTCACCGTCTTCATCGCCAAGTGCGACGCCATCTTGATTGATGATCTTTACATTTTCTGTGCTTAAATTTGTAACAGAGGCAGCGACAAGGTTTTTAATGCCAAAAATTTGCTTTGCGTTTAGGCTAACGCCTGGCTTTAGCTCAACAACGATAGACGCTGTTGGAAGTGCTTGACGCTCAGTAAAAACGCTCTCTTTAGGGATAGCGATACGAACAGTCGCTTTTTGGATAGACGAGAGGCTCTCGATCGTTCTAGCTAGTTCGCCCTCAAGCGCTCTTTGAAATTTTACTCTTTGCTCGGCATCGGTCGCGCCAAATTCTTGCTTATCAAAAATTTCAAAACCGATTTTGCTCTCTTTTGGTATTCCAAGCGTTGCAACAGCGATACGCTCTTTATAGACATCGCTCGTTGGCACAAGGATAGTGCCTTCGTTTGCTAATTTATATTTAATTCCATCTTTGTTTAGCTGATCAAGTATTAAGGCAGAATCATTTGGGCTAATATTTTCAAAAAGGACGCCGTAACCTGCAAAATTTTCATTTTTGCTTTTATAGAGTGTTAAAAATACCAAAAATGCCACGACCAAGACGATCGAGCTAGCAGCAACGATTTTTTGCTTTAATGAAAGCTTTTGATAAATTTGACTTATTTGATGAAGTAATGCTTTAAAATCCATATTCCTACTTTAAAATTTGCTTTAATTCTTCAAAAACTCTATCATTTTGCCAGCTAAGGCCGATGGTGATTCTCACCGCATTTAAGGCGTAGCTTTTTAGATCTCGCAAAATTATACCCTTTTTTAGCATCTTTTCGCATATCTGGCTTGATTTTGGCTCGTTAAATTTAAAAGTTATGAAATTCGTATAGCTTGGGATAAATTCTATGCCATTTTGCTCTGCAAATTCTTCATATCTCTTCATTTGCTCGAAGTTATTTTGCATGGTTTGCTGCACAAACTCATCATCTCCAAGTGCTACTATCGCGGCTCTTAGGCTTGGGGTTGTGATATTAAATGGAGCTCTTAGTTTTGAGAGAGCGCCTATTATCTCTTCATTTGCTACGCCGTATCCTACGCGCATGCCACCAAGTGCGTAAGCCTTTGAAAATGTTCCAAGATAGATGACATTTTTAAGCTTAGCCACATCACTTGGCCTTATCTCTTTTTTGCTATCTTTAAATTTAGCAAATTCGTTGTAGGCACAATCAAGCACCACAAGTGTATTTTCATCAATCTTTTCTATAAATTTAAATATCTCTTCAGCATCTAAACACTCACCCAAAGGGTTGTTTGGCATACATAGAAAAATGACTGAAATTTCATCTTTTTTTGCATTGTAAATTTCCAAAAATTCATTTAGATCGTGCCCCATGCTCTTTGTGCGATAAATTTTTGCTCCAGTTTGCTTTGCATAAATTTCATACATTGCAAAGGTCACACCAGCCATCAAAACACCGCTTTGTTTGTTTGCTTTTGCGTGCAGTGCGTATTCTATGATCTGGTCGCTTCCGGAGCCGATTATCAAATTTTTACTAGTTACGCCAAATTTTTTAGCCAGCCCTTCTTTTAGTTCAAAATAGCTGTCGTCTGGATATAGATGCGCTTTTTTAGCGGCCTCTTTTAGTGCCTCCTCTACGCGTTTGCTAGTGCCAAAAGGATTTTCGTTGCTAGCTAGCTTGATTACATCTTTTGCCTCGATACCAAATTCTCTAACTACAAGTTCGATCGGCTTTCCAGCCTCATAATTAACTAAATCATCTAAAAAATCATTAAACTTCATTACTCTTCTCCGTTTAAATAACTTCCTAACCAGCTTATCTCAGCACCGCTCTCTTTTGCGAGTTCAAAGGCATTTTGTACCTTCTCATCGTCGATATGTCCTTCAAAATCAAGATAAAACATTGACTTAAATTCGCGCTGTTTTATAGGGCGTGACTCAAGTTTTGTGATATTGATATTTTCATTTTTAAAGATAGAAAGTAGATCAGCAAGGCGTCCTGGACTGTGATCAGTCTTTGCAAGGATTGAAGTTTTTGAGTTTTCAACCTTGGCGTTTTTAAAATCGCTTAAAATCAAAAACCTCGTTCTATTTGCCATATTGTCTTCAATCGTCTCATAGACGATTGGCACGTTATAAATTTTTGCTGCAATCTTTGAGCAAATGGCGGCTGAGTTTCTATCCATTGATGCCATATATGCAGCTGCTGCGGTTGATTTTGCTGGAACAAATTCAATTTCGTTTAGCATATGATCTTCTAAAAATTTACGGCATTGATTATACCCTTGCGGATGTGAATAAATTCGCTTTATATCTTTTAAATTTTCATTTATGCTAACAAAGCTGTGATGGATATCCACATAAAGCTCAGCAACTATTTTTATATCGCTAAATTTACTCAAACAATCAAGCGTAGCACCAACAGCGCCTTCGGTGTTGTTTTCAATAGGCACAACGCCGTATTTTGCCTCTTTTTGAGCTAATTTTGTAAAAACTGCCTCGATCGTAGCAAGTGGCAAATATGAACTCATCGCACCAAATCTACTCTGAGCCGCCTGATGCGTGTAAGTGCCTTCAGGTCCTAGATAGACGATCTTTTGAGGCATTTCTAAATTTCTACTTACAGCAAAAATTTCAAGATAAATGGCCTCGATCGCAGCTTTATTTAAAGCTTTGTCTTTGCTAAGACTAGTTAAGCGGTTTATGATAGCTCGCTCGCGTTCAGGACGATATATGGGCGTTCCGCTAGTTTGTTTTAGCTTGCCGATTTGTTCAACTAAAATCATCCTTTCATTTAGTTTATTTAAGATGAGATCATCGATCGCATCGATCTCTTTTCTAAGCTCTTTTAGCTCTTGCATCAGCGCTCTCCAAAAATTCTATCTCAGGTGCCACGACATCTTCAAAGCTCTCACGTCTTCTTATAAGTCTATCTTTGCCATCAAGCACGCAAACTTCAGCGGCTCTGTTTCTTGTGTTGTAGTTTGAACTCATGCTAAATCCATAAGCCCCAGCCCCTTTAACCACGATGATATCGCCACTATCGCACTCTGGTAGCTCTATATCTTTTGCTAAAAAATCGCCACTTTCACAAACTGGACCGACCACGTCACAAACACCTAAATTTTTATCCTTGCCACAAACAAAAATTTCATGATGAGCACCATAAAGGCTTGGTCTAATAAGATCATTCATCGCGCCATCAGTGATGACAAATCTCTTTTTGCCGTTAAATTTCTCATATAAAACACTTGCGACAAAGTAGCCAGCATTACCAACAATGAAGCGCCCTGGCTCGCAAACGATAGTTGCGTCTTGACCCTTTAGCGCGCCTAAAATTCCTTGTGCGTAGTCATATAAATTTATCTCTTTTTCATCGTTATAGATGATGCCAAGTCCGCCACCAACATCAAAAAATTTGATGTCTATCTCAAGCGCTCTTAGCTCTCTTAAAAGCTCGCTAACAATATTTGCAGCATCTATTATCGGGCTAAGTGATGTTAGCTGAGAGCCGATATGAAAATGTATACCAGTTGGCTCAAGAGAGTCTGAAGCTTTAGCGTGGATGTACATTCTTTTAGCTGTTTCAGCATCAACGCCAAATTTATTTTCATTTAGCCCTGTCGAGATATATGGGTGAGTTTTTGCATCGACACCTGGATTTACTCTAATGCTAATTCTTGCCTTTAAGTTTAGCCCTTTTGCGATCTCCTCAAGCCTTAAAAGTTCAGCAAAACTCTCAACATTTATGAGTAAAATTTCATTTTTTAAAGCCTCTTTTAACTCTTCATCGCTCTTGCCAACACCGCTAAAAATGATCTGATATCTCTTTGCGCCTGCTAAAAGTGCTCTTTTTACTTCGCCAATGCTAACACAATCAAATCCAGCTCCAAGGTCGGCTAGAAATTTCAAAACACTTAGATTTGAGTTTGCTTTCACCGCATAACAAATGAGAGATTTTCTAGCAAAAAATGCATTCTTTAGTGCTTCATAGCGGTTTTTTATGTGGTTAAAATCATAAATGTAAAGTGGGGTTTTGTATCTACGTGCAAGCTCTTTAAAATCCATAAAATAGCCTTTATTAAAATGGCTTGATTTTACAAAAAGCTTGCCAAAATTTGGCTTAACGATGCGATTTTATGAGATAAATGGCGTATGCAAAAAGTAAAATGACCGGTAAAACTATACCAATCTCTGGCAAGATTACAGAAGTTTGTGCAAATTTTGCAAGAATAAAGAGCAGCCCCCAAACGACAAGAGTTATCACAACAAAAATAAAAGTCGAAAGCGCAAGATTAAAAAATCTACCAGTTACAGGCAAATGATAGTAAAAAATGAGCAACAAAAATGGTGCAAAAAATGGTGCGATAGCAAGGTTGTAAAAAGCTGTTTTTGCACTATCAAGGCCGATGCCTTCATTCTTAAATGTCTTTATAAAATTTATCGCATCTGGGATATTAAATTTTGAGTTTTCAACACTAACAGCGCTTTCAATACTCTTTGGCTTAAAGCCTTTTAATGCATCTAAGCTATCACTTTGTATTTTATTAAAACCAGCTTCACCAAGCTCTAAAATTTGCGGCAAAAGAGTTTGATTAACATCTTTTAAAATCCACTCATTGTCTTTAAAATTAGCGTGATTTGCAAATGTAGTTGAGAGTAAATTTGTGCCATTTATCTCAAAAATTCTAACATCATTTGCTATTTGATTCACAGAATTTAGCTCTTTTATGTAGATAAATTTGCCTTCAAACTTTAAAAACGAATCATTTGTGCTTTTTGAAAAAGCCGTATTTTTAGCGATGCTTTTTTGATAGTCGTGCGCATAGGCAAATGGAGTAAAATTTAAGCCAACATAAAAAATAGTTACAAAAAGCGCAATAAAAAATGGTGGAAAAATTAGACTATTTTTACTAATACCAAGTGCATAAAAGCTGATTAGCTCGTTTGATCTAACCATATTTACATGTAAAATTATTAGTGCAAAAATAAGCGAAAGTGGCAAAACGTAGCTAATGGCACTTAGCGCAGTAAGCCCAACATAAAGGAGCTGAAGGTTAGCAGATGGTGGCAGATCTTTTAAATTTGTAAGTAGATCGATACCAACATAAAATAATTCAAGCGCTAAAAATACGATAAAAAAAGATTTTATATAGACCCAGCCAACGTATCTGGCGTATAGTTTCATTTGATAAGACCTTTTTTTACTGTAAATTTTTGTGAAATTTCATTAATATCACTCTTTAGTAGCTCGCAAACTGCATTTTTTGTGTAGGCCAAAATTTCATCTAAAGCCTTTTTCTCCTCATCACTAAACTCTCCAAGGACAAAATTTTTAGCATCACCAAGGTGTCCAATGCCAACACGCACCCTTTCGTACTCGTTGCCTATTAGTCCATCGATCGATTTTATACCGTTATGCCCGCCGCTACTACCGCCTTTTTTAAATTTAACTGCACCAAAACTAAGATCAAGGTCATCGTGTATTACGATTATTCTATCTGGTTTATAAAAGTCTTTTACCGCTTTTACACTTTGTCCTGAGAGGTTCATAAAAGTTGTTGGTTTTAGCAAGATAATGTCGTTAAATTTAAAAACTTCGCCTTGGAATTTGGCTGAGCTAACATCTTTGTAATTTGAGTCTTTTAGGAGATCTATAAGCATAAAGCCTATATTGTGTCTAGTGTTTTCATATTTGGAGCCAGGATTTCCCAGCCCCGCTATTAGTGTCACAAAAGCCCTTTTTATTTAGCTTTAATAACTCCAAGTACCGCAACACGGTCAGCGTCTACAATAGTAACGCCTTTAGGAGCTGTGATGTCACGAACCAAAATAGTATCGTCGATGTCAAGTTTGCTTACATCAACGTCAAATGAATTTGGTAAATTTTCAGCTGTACATTTTACGCAAAGACGTCTTTTTGATTGGATCAAAACGCCCTTATTTTTAAGACCAATAGGTGTTCCAACTGGCTTAACTGGGATCATATATTTTGATAAAACGCCTGGAAGTGCTACTTTTAGATCTACGTGTTTAAGATCACTTGTAACAACATCTCTTTGGTAATCAACAATAACGACATTATAAACTTTTCCGCCTACTTTTACATCAAAAGCAAGGCTCTCTTTTTTGCGTGCTTCTTTAATAAAATCATTTACTTTAAAAGCAGCTGCAACATTCTCTAATCCCTTGCCATAAATGTTGGCGATTAGATAACCATCTCTTCTCAAAGCCTTCGCAGACTTCTTACCGATACTCTCTCTAACGATTCCTTCTAACATCGTTTTCCTTTCATAAAAAAATAGGTGCTGATTTTATCCAATGCTTTATAAATTTCACATAAAGCTTATTTAAGAATGATCGCTTCTGCTGTTTGTGTATTAGCTTGGGCTTCTTTGTTTAAAGTGATTTCATAATATCATCAAATGCTGATACAAACTGCTTTAAACCATCGCTTAATAAATCTTTATAAACGACATTTATATCTATCTCATTATTTTTTATAATCTGGAAAAAGCTTGAGATATTTTCTTTACTAGGTACATTTTTTGCCTCTGCTTTTTCTTTTATAAATTCTTTTATCGTCTCTATTGGTGCTGTATTTATAGAATTTTTATACATTAGCTCTCTAACGTAATAATCCCCTCTTAAACCACCACCTTTTACACCTGTACTTGCAAAAAGTGTTCTTATATTTTCTAGTCCAAAATCTTCAATCAGGTGGTATATATTCGCAGCATTCATTATGCCAATTTGTCCTGTTGGCAAGCTCTTTGCAGCCATAACTTCATCAAGCTTTCTATCAAATCTACTTACAAAAACACTTATCACACCTTTTGGCATAGTAGTATCTATAAAGCGACTTGCATAAGCCTTACTGCCTTCTTTAAATGCTTCAAGGCAGTTTTTAGCCTGATCTGGTGAAAATATAAGCGTAGCATTTACACTAATTCCCCTTGCCATAAGCGCGCTCATCGCCTCATAACCATCTTTTGTAGCTGGAATTTTTATCATAACATTTGGCATTGATATTAGATTATAAAGCCTGATACCTTCTTCTATCGTTGCGGCTGTATCGTCACTTAAATTTGGATCAACCTCAATGCTTACAAAGCCATCATCGCCGTTTGCATAATTCCTTAACATTTTACATGCTGCAATTTTTATATCTTGAGTAGCCAAAATTTCATAAAGATCTTTTGGATGGCGTTTATTGCTAGTTTCTATGATCTTTTTATAAGCAGGTGAAGCAAACGCTGTTTTAAAAATAGCTGGGTTGCTTGTAGCACCGTTTATAACATTATTTTTCAATAAAGAGTTAAATTCACTTTGTAAAAAATTTCTCTCTATAAAATCACACCAAAGAGAGAATTTAGCTTCGTTGTCATACATTAATTTCTACCTTATAAATTTTAAAATTTCACGCAAGTCTTTAACATCAACACAATGTGTCGCTTCTTTTTTTAAGATATCTTTTGCACAAAATGCAATGCTAAGGTCGCACTTTCTAAACATCGATATGTCATTGGCCCCGTCCCCAACACACATTATCTCATCCTTGCCTAAATTTAATAGTCCACACAAGCGGTCAATCATATCTCCCTTTGAACTACTAAACATCATCTCTCCGCCAACTTCACCACTTAAAATTCCATCTTTATGATGCAAGATATTTGCAAAATTTGCATCAAAATTAAGTTTTTTTTGCATTACATCGGTTGCATTGTGAAATCCACCACTAAAGACCACAACTTTGATACCTTTTTGCTTTAAAGCCTCTATTAGCTCGCCAGCTCCTGGCATTATGGGTAAATTTTTACAAATTTCATTTACTTTTAAAAGCGGCAATCCTTTTAAAAATTTTACTCTTTTTGTAAGACTTTCAAAAAAATCAAGCTCGCCATTCATCGAACGCTTAGTTATATTAGCTACTTCTTCACTAGCATTATTAGCGGCGGCGAGAATATCTATTGTCTCGCCGTCCATTATTGTAGAGTCAAAGTCAAAAACACAAAGTTTTATCAAGCTATACCCTAAAAATCACGTTTTAAAAGGCTTTCGACCTTTAAGATCGTAAGGATATTTTGATCGCGCTTACCGATACCATAAATCATGCCTTTGTCTTTTACTAAAGTCTCTGGTGGCGGATCGATCCTATTACGGTCTATTCTGATAGCCTCCGTCAAGCGGTCTATCACAAAGCCAGCGATATTATCCGCATCTTTCATAACGATATATCTTGTGCTTGGGCTTTGTTTTGTGACATTTAGTGAAAAACGCTTACGCAAATCAATAAGCGGAATAACATTTCCACGTAGGTTAAACACGCCAAGAACGTAATCAGGTACACTAGGAACACGTGTATATTCAATAGGTTTGATTATCTCTTGGATATTTAAAATAGGTATCGCGTACTCTTCCTCACCGACAACAAATCCTACTAGCTGAACTATATCCTCATTATTTTTTAACTCAGGACCATTTATTTGCTGTTTTTGTTTGCTTAAAACTTGATTTAGTTTATTGTTCATCCCTTACCCCTAAGCTAATTTTATATTCTTTCTAACGACATTTTCTAAGTACTCGGCTGAATATGGTTTTGTAATATACTCAGTCATTCCAACTTCTACACCACGTAATCTATCTGTTTTTGATGTCCTTGATGTAACAGCAATAAGTGGTAAATTTCTGTACTTAGAGTATTTTCTAATTTCGCCAGCTAGTGTATATCCATCCATTCTTGGCATCTCAATATCTATCAAGATCGCATCAAAGGAGTGTTCTCCAGATTTTACGATGTTTAATGCCTCAACACCATTTGTGGCCTCTATTATTGTTACCCCAGTTGGTTCAAGCGCTTTTTGCATGATAGTTCTATCCATTTTTGAGTCATCAACTATCAAGACTTTATAATCGCTTGGTTTTTCCTTTGCTTTTGTGCTATCTTCTATTTCGGCTCTAATATCTACCTTGATATCTTTTGCCATCTCCATCATAGCACCAACATCGATAATCAATGTCACACGGCCATCACCTCTAATAGTCGCACCGGCAATACCTGGGATATTTTGTAAATAATCACCCATTGATTTAATAACAATCTCTTCTTGTCCAACCAAAGTATCGACGATAATACCTAGTTTTGCTTCAGCAACACCGATTATTACGACATAAGTTTGATCTCCACCATCAAAAGCTTTTTCTACACCAAATACATCAGAAAGTCTAACAAGAGACAAGACTTCATCTCTTAGCCTTAGTACATTTTTGCCATCGATCGTGTAAATATCATCAATCGGCACACGAACAGTTTCAAGAACACTAGCAAGTGGAATAGCATAAAATTCTTCTTGTGTTCCAACAAGTAGCGACTGAATAATCGCGAGTGTGAGTGGAATTTTAAGCTTCATAACTGTGCCTTTTCCAACTTCACTTTCAATATCAATGATACCGTTTAGTTTTTCGATATTAGTCTTAACAACGTCCATACCAACACCACGGCCAGATACGTTTGTAACCTTTGCTGCAGTTGAAAATCCTGGTCTAAAGATAAGACCAAATGCCTCTTTTTCGCTCATCGCATCAGCTTCGCGCTCAGTGATGATGCCTTTTTCTATCGATTTAGATTTAAGCATGTCAGCATCTAAACCCTTACCATCATCAACTATCTCAACAACGATGTGATTACCTTCATTGTAAGCTTTTAGTTGAACAAGGCCTTTTTCTGGCTTACCTGCTGCCTTTCTTGTCTCAGGATCCTCGATACCGTGATCGCATGAATTTCTGATGATGTGAACTAGTGGATCGCCGATCTCTTCTACGATTGACTTATCAAGCTCAGTCTCTTCACCTGAAATCTCAAGATCGATTTGCTTACCAAGGTCGCGGCTAAGATCGCGTATCATACGTGGGAATTTATTAAAGACTTTTGCTATTGGTAGCATTCTTGTCTTCATAACTGCAAGCTGAATATCAGTCGTAACTAGACTTAGGCTTGAAACCACCTGGTTTAGCTCTTCAAGGAATTTCTCACCCTCATATCTCTCTTCCACGTCATCATAAATTTTTAATAAGCGGTTTTTACCAAGAACAAGCTCACCGATTAGGTTCATCAAATGATCAAGTCTTTTTACTTCAACGCGTATAGTTTGTTCCTGCGCTACTGCACCGCTACTTGCTGCTGGGACCTTTTTATCTCCATCTTTTTCTTTGCTCTCTGCTTTTGCAGCTGGAGCTGAAGTGCTACTTGCAGCTGGGGCTATCTCGCTAGGAGATTTTGGTGCTATACCTTTTGAAGCACGCCTTGCTTGATCCTCAGCTTTTCTAACCTTTAAGAGTCTTTCTATCTCAGCTTCAACTTCTGAATCACTTAGTTTTGAAAGCTCGGCATCACTTATCTCTGGTGCTTCTTCGGCAGGCGCGGCTGACTCTGGCTCTTTTACCGGTTCTGATGCTGGCTCAGCTACCGGTGTGGCAGGAGCTTCAGGAGCTGCTGCTGGAGCCTCACCTTCAGAAATTTGGGTAAGTCTTGCACAAATGTTTTTAATATCAATACCAGCAGCTGTATCATTTCCATGATCCCTAATGCTGCTTAACAAGCCTTTCATCATATCAACTGACTCAAGAACCACGTCCATAATGTCTGGAGTAATCTTTAGCTCGCCTTTTCTAGCTTTATTTAAAACATCCTCCATATGGTGAGTAAGCTCTGTTAGAACATCAAAATTTAAAAAACTTGAACTACCTTTTACTGTGTGAGCAACGCGGAAAATTCTATTTAATAGTTCCAAATCTTCAGGGTTTGACTCAAGCTCAACAAGGTCATGATCTATCTGCTCAATAAGTTCGAAAGCCTCTATTAAAAAGTCTTCCATTATTTCTTTCATATCATCCATGTTTCACCTCATTTTGCAGATTTAGAATGTGCTTCAATAACTTTTAGCACTTCTTGATAAAATATGCTTGCGTCAAATTTCGTAAGATACGCCGCACCACCAGCTTCTTTGCTCTTGATTTCACTAAAATCATTACTCAATGAGGAGTTAAATACTATTGGAACTTCTTTAAATCTTTCATCATTTTTAAGAGTTGAAGCAAAGCGGTATCCATCCATCTGTGGCATTTCGATATCACTTAAGATAACTCTAAGCTCTCTTGATAAGTTATCTCCATATCTTTGATAAAGCTCTTCCATTCTCTCCAAGCCCTCAACGCCGTTTTTAGCCTCAACTACGCTAAGTCCCATCTTCTCAAGTGCATCTTTTACTAGTTTTCTAGCAGTTGAGCTATCATCTAAAACTAAAGCAGCACCTTTTAATTTTTGATCATCTGTTACATCAAATTCGATCTTTGGTGAGTAAATTCCAAGCTCTTCAACAATGCTTTCAAGATCAAGGATAAGTAAAACTTCATCATTTTCTATTCTTGTTACGCCTGTTATTTTGCCTTTATCTAAAGCGCCAGAACCTGAAGCAAAATTTGCAGGCTCGATATCTTTCCAGCTTATACGCCTGATCCTTTTTGCCTCATGGACGATAAAACCGATCAAAATACCGCTAAACTCAGCAATAATAACACGTGGCTTTATAACTACGCCTTCAGTTGGCTCGATAATATTCATCCATCTTGCCAAATTTATTACAGGGATCACCACGCCCCTTAAATCAAAAATTCCCTCGATATACTCAGGAACGCCTGGAAGCTCTGTAAGATTTGGCATCTTAATGATCTCCCGCACCTTTGCGACATTGACTCCGTATATTCCTTCATATACTTTGTTTTCGGTCTTTTTAAAGATACGAAAATCAACAAGTTCCATCTCGTTTGAGTCCGTTTTTAGTACGTTATCTCCAAACATCAATGTCCTTTCAAACTCATTTTGAGCAAATTTAATTTTTGCTGGGCGTATTCTACAACAAAATAACTTTGCTCACATGCAAAACAAGGTAAATTTATATAAAACTTATCGTAAATGTTAAATTTCTCACCTTGATGATAGTGTCCTTCTATCACGATATTAGCCTCATATCCTTGCAAATGCTTGCTCATTAGCTCCTTAAAATTAGGAATTTTATAGTCTAAATTTTTCTTAGTAAGTTTGGCTAGTATCGCTTTTGATATTTTAAAATTTAAAAATTTATCCAAAGCATTCATAAATTTTAAAAACCATCTAAGACGCAAAAATCTAAGTGCATATTTATCTATAAAAGGTAAAAATATATCGCCATGTGCGATCTGAACGTGCTCTTCATTGATCGTCTTAAAATTTGCTGGCTGATCGTAAATATCATAAACCCTAACGCTTTTATAGCGCAGCATCTCGTGCCCATCCCAAATTTCTCTTGTTTTATTAAATAAATTTGAAAGTCTAAAGTCGTGGTTGCCCTCGAAGTAAACAATTTCTACCTTTTGTGAAATTTTATTGATAAGGCTTAAGTGCTCGGCGTAAAATTCTCTTGTATATTCGCCTTCACCAGTTAAAAAATCAAACATATCACCTAACAAAAAAATTTGTGGCGGCTCTTTGATCTCCCCGCTATCAACAGCTCTTAAAAATTTTAAAAAGCCATTTCGGTTTACGTTTTCATGTGCATCAGCTAAAAAAATCGCGCCTTCTTTTATAACGGGGACATATAGATATTCACTCAAATTTTGCCTTAATTAAAAAATAGCAGAGCCAAAAAGCAGTTTCTGACTCTTTGCATCATCTTCTTAGTCAAATTTTATAGGCTTATAGCAAATTTTTACGATCTCAACGTCGCTTCTACCTTTTGGTAAATTTAGCACTACCTCATCGCCCTCAGCCTTACCCAAAAGCTGCTTTGCAAGAGGTGAGTTTATCGAGATATAGCCTTTATCGATGTCGCTTTCGCTAATGCCAACTATCGTATATGTGTGCTCTATTTCGGTTTCCTCGTCCATTATCGTAACGCTTGAGCCAAATCTAACTCTATCATGCTCGTAGCTACTTGGATCGATCACTTCGGCATTTGCTAGAAGCGCGCTAAGCTCAGCGATCCTAGCGTCTATAAAGGCCTGCTTTTCTTTTGCTGCGTGATACTCAGCGTTTTCTTTTAGATCGCCGTGGCTTCTTGCGATGTCGATCTCAGTTACGATTTGAGGACGTTGCACCAGCCTTAAATCTTTTAGCTCAGCTTCTATCTTTTCATATCCGTGCATTGTCATTGGTTCACTCATTTTTTACTCCATATTTTTTAAAATTTTTACTACATTTTTACTGCTGCCATGCGACAAATACTCTCTCAATTCGTCACAGCCTTTTAAAAATTTCTGCCTATCGCAGCTCTCATAAGCTCTTAGCAAATTTTCAGCCGTTGCAAACTCTTGGATAAACTCCTCATGAAGCGGCTCTTTGCCCATGAAATCAAACATTATATTTGCAAGTCCAGCGTGCTTGATCTTTACAAATTTTCTAGCTATAAAAATATCTATTGCTTTTGCCTTATATGCTAGCACAAATGGCGTACCAATGAGCGCTGCTTCAAGAGTAGCCGTACCTGAGCAAACAAAGGCAAAGTCGCTCTCATACAAGGCTTCAGGCGTATTTGAGACGATATCAAAATCACTCACATCGCCATAAATTTCGCCCACTTTATCAAGCAAAAATGGTGGCACGACAAGTAACCTTTTTGCCTCAATATTCTCAGCAAGCTCTCTATAAACTGGCATCAGTCTTGAAATCTCTGACCTTCTTGATCCTGGCAAAAACGCCACTTTGCCACTGCTACTTAGACTAGTTTTCTTAAGCTTTATCTCATCCATCAAAGGATGTCCCACGTAGGTCGATCGGCTATAAAATTTCGCATCAAATGGCAGGATCGAAGCTAGGTTGTCACAATACCTCTCAACCACGCTCACTCTTTTTGGCTTCCACGCCCAAACTTGAGGCAAGATGTAGTATGTCACGGCTACTTTTGCGCCAGCCTCTTTTATCGCTTTTGCAAGCGGTAAGTTAAAGGCTGGACTGTCGATTAGTAGCACAGCATCAACCTCTTTTGCCATCTGGCTCATCACTTTTATCGCCTTTTTTGCTTTAAAGATGAGCGGCAAAACCTCGACAAAACCCATCGCTGAAAACTCGCTACTTTTCATATATGGCGTGCCAAGCTCTTCGCTAAAAATTCCCATTAGCTCAAATTCGCACTCAAAATTTTTTAAAATTTCTTTTAAATGCAAATTTGCTGATGGCTCAAGAGCGGAGACTAAAATTTTCATTTACACACTTTCATCAGGTCTTTTTTTAGGGGCATTATACGCAAAAATTCTTTAAAATTTTAAGAAAGCTGTGATAAAATCCAACCCTTTAAAGGATAAAATTTGAAAGAAATTTTGATAACAAATGACGATGGATTTGAGGCGACTGGCTTGCTTGCTTTAAAAGAAGCTTTAAGCGAGATAGATGGCGTAAATGTCACGATCGTAGCTCCAAGCTCTGAAAAATCAGCCTGCGCTCACTCTTTGACGCTCACAAGGCCACTTAGGTTTATAAAACTTGATGATGGCTTTTTTAAACTTGACGACGCAACGCCCAGTGACTGCGTCTATCTCGCACTTCACGCACTTTATAACAAAAAGCCAGACCTTGTAATAAGTGGCATAAACCACGGAGCAAATTTAGGCGAAGATATAACCTACTCTGGTACGTGTGGAGCGGCGATGGAGGGCGTTTTGCAAGGCATTAGAAGTATCGCCTTTTCGCAGTTTTATGCAAACAACTCGCTAAATGAACTTGGCTTTAATCTAGCAAAAGAGGTGGTGAAATTTATCGTACCAAAGGTGCTAGAGGATGAAATTTCGCTAAATCAAAGAGAATTTCTAAATGTAAATATCCCAGCCGTGACAAGCAAAAATTTCAAAGGCTACACCGTCGTCCCAGCTGGCAAACGCACCTACGCCACGCATGCTACGCTTAATCGCAACCCAAGAGGCATCGAGTACTACTGGCTTGGAAACGCCGCACTTGAATACGAAAAAGGCGAGCCAAGCGACATCAGCAAGGTAAATGAGGGCTTTGCCACGATAACGCCCATAAAACTAAATATGACTTCATACGAGAGTTTGGAGAGCTTAAAAGGGAAATTTGATGCAAAATGATAGATTTACGAGGACAAGATGGCTCTTTGGCGAGGATGGTTTTAGCAGGCTTCAAAGCGCAAAAGTGCTAGTTTGTGGAGCTGGTGGTGTGGGCGGAATGTGCGTAGATGCACTTGCTAGAAGCGGGGTTGGAAGCATCACTTTAATCGATAAAGACATCTTTGACATAACAAATCAAAACCGCCAAATTTACAGCGAAAACGTTGGTGGCGTAAAGGTGGAGGAGTTTGCCAAAATTTATCCTTGTATCACGCCCATTCAGACGCTGATCACGCCTGAGTTTGTTGCTGGATTTGACTTTAGTAAATTTGACGTGGTGATCGATGCGATCGATGATATCGCTGCCAAGATCGCCCTTGCAAATGCGGTAGATCCTAGCAAATTTATAGCCTCGATGGGTGGGGCAAAAAGGGTTGATCCAACCAAGATCAAGGTGGCTAGCGTTTGGAAAACCTCAGTCGATCCGCTAGCTAGAAAATATAGATATGAGCTCAAAAGATCAGGCTTTAGCGGTAAATTTGACGTGGTCTTTTCAACAGAAGAGCCACTTTGCAAGCCACTTGGAAGTTTCATGGGCGTGACTGCTTGTTTTGGACTAAATTTAGCTTCACTAGCTGTTAAAAAGATAGTTGGGCAGTAAGTCAAAAATTTATTCTACAAGCAAAATTTCAAATAAGAGCTGACATTTTGTGGATATAAATTTAGTAGCCAGCTCTACAAAACACGAATTTAACAATCCAAGATGAGAATCTAGCAAATTTTAAAATTTATGAGCGAGTAATTTCGGCTCTAAAATTTGAGATAAGCGGTAAGCGAAGCCAAGATTTTAAGATAGAAGTCAAGAGAATTTAACAGTTTCTTTCAAAATGGGGAATATCAATAAAGTTTTTAAAATTACCGCCCCAACGATTAAGAGTATTTAAGCTCTCCCAATAATTGCCAATATCTTGTAATTCTAGCTTTGATTGTAACCAAACGTTATTTTTAAATATATGTAAATCTATCGCACATCTTTTTAGATGATTAGAATTCATAGTTTTACTCTTGCCACTATTATAATAAATTTCTTGCTGGGCTTGTGTCCTTTCTAATTCGCCACCCCTTACAGAGTATCCATTAGAATGAAGATAAGCTAAAAGTTTTTCAACGTCTTTCATAAAAGCTTCTTGATGTTCGCCAAGTGTCATGTTAATCCCTTTCTATCCTTTTATCTAAGGCTTTATCAATTTTTGAATATATCCAATCAGTACCACGCCAAGTTACAAAACCAGCAAGAGCAACCGAAACCCTAATATTGTTTAGAAAGAAAAAAAATATTTCATAACTAATCCAACATAAAAACATAGAACTTAAAAAACTAAGCAAATAAGATAAAATTTTATATTTGATTTTAGAAAAATCTTTAGTTTCAAGATTTAAAATTGATGCTATAAATCCAACAAAAAGAACTAAAATTAAATAATTATCGTCCTTGTTTAAATTGTCCATTTACACAGCCTTTTAATAAATCTTCTACTCTTATGCAATAAATAATTAAATCTTTTAAACTTTCTGGATTTAATGGATCAAAAATAGGCTTATCTGGAATTGTTACATCACATTTTATAGGTATATAAGCTTCTTGAATAGCACCTTGTGAAGATTTTGCAGAGCAACCAACAAACAAGACAAGATAAGATAGCAAGAAAAAGAAAAATAGCTTATTTGGAATAGTTACCATTGCTAAACTCTAAAAGTAAAGTATCGTAAAATTTTAGCTTACTTAAGCAATCATCCGTTTTAGGTGTTTCGATAGTGCTAAAACGTTTTTGTAATTTTTGATTTAAAATATTATTTTCTTTAGATATTTTTTCGCTATCTATTTTTAATTGCTTAATTTTTAAATTTTGATTATCAATAATTAAAAAAGCGTTTTTAGTATATTCTTTTTCAGTTGCTAGATGAGCTTTTAAAGTGCTAACTTTTGCATCATAGTTTCTTACTTCACCTTTTAAAAAAGATATATAAAGAAGCAAAATAGAATAAGCAAATATATGTATTAACAGCCCCCTACCAAATAGGGAGCTTAAATTTAACATTGAAAACACTATTTTACTTTTCTGGCACTAATAACGTAAATTTCATCAAACTTAACGCCATTAAATTTTTTACCAGCTAAAGCGGTTTTGATCTGGTCTTCATCGATACTAGGCTTAGTATAAAAGCTAAAAGTAGTTTTATTGCCAGCCGTATTTTTACCAGTAATAGTATATTCAATAACGCTTGCTTCGCTTGAGTTACCTTGCTCGTTAGCACGAGAAAGTATTACGTAAGTTCCTTCAAGAGCATTATCACAAAATGCTTTAGCTTCAGCACCACCGCACGGCAAAGCAAAGCCATAAGTTCTATTATTTATTGTATTTTTAACTAAACATTTAGACATCTCTTACTCCTTAAAGTCTATCAAATTTCAAAGTTACATAATCGCATTTAACAGCAGTATCATAATTTGCATCTAATTTTCCAGTAAAATCAGAAAGAAAATTTTGAAACATATAACTTTGTTTAACGTGTGGAATAGTTACCATAGTAGAAATTCTACCAGTCGCAGTCTTAGCACCAACGATCACATTTTTACGATTAAGTGGATCAGGTGTTGAAGCTAAAGCAGCGCCACCATCGCCAAAGACTGAATAACTTTCAACTTTGCCAGCTAAAAGCGGAAGTAAAGCATCTTCATCACTACCACTAGAAAAAGTAAGACTTTTTGCATAAAGTCCGTCTATTGTTTGTCTTAACATTTTTTTATCCTTTCTTTTGTCATTCGACTTTTTTAAATTTGCTTGTTTTTGTTAAAACGTTTTAAACAAAGCAAATTTTAGAAAAAAAAATAAAAAGTTGTTTCATAGCGTTAAAAAATGCTGGAAATACGATATTAAAAAGAGATAAGCGAAACTTATAAAATAAAGACAATGAAATAGGACGCTTCAGCAACGCTCAAAAGCTTCGCTTTTTCGTCCGCGTAGTGTTTGCGTGGCGATAGCTAGCAAAAAGACACAATTATAAGTTTTAAGATATTCGAGCAATCGCAGAAACTATCGCCACAACGCAAACAAAAAATAACTATAGAAGAAAAAAGATCGAGAAAGAAAATAAGACAATAAGAAAAGAATAAACTAAAAGGGGAGAAAAGAAAACACGGCACACACCGCAGAGCGGTGGGGCGCCGTGTTTGGGAGGGGGGACAATGTCTATCAAGAAGAACACAGAAGAAAATTTAAAATTTTATCAAAGAACAAGGGATACGTGAAACTTTATTATAGCGGATAGTTTTGAGTAAATTTTTATTTGATCCATAAAATTTAACCTCTAAAGAGCCTTTAGAGTGTAAAAACGCTTTCAACTCATCATAATTACAAAATTTATAATTTAAAACGTTTTCAGCCTCAGCCAATTTTTTATCATCATAAAGAGAATAATCGACATAACAAATAGATCCCTTAAGATAAGAACGACCAGAAGCCATAACAACATAAGGATAGTTTTTACAAATAAATTCAGACGCTTCAACATCTGACATATTAATAAAAGACTCTTTTAAATTATCAAAATAACTATATCCGAAAGAAATATTAAAAAACAAACAAAAAGCAACAATTTTTCTAAGCATAAGCAACTCCTTTTTATATAAAGAAATAATTATAAAGACAAATTATTAAATTTTTACTTATCCATAAAAAGCGAACAAGAAACACCTTTTACAGCAAGTCCGCCTACTTCTAAATGTGTTTTAATTAAAGCAGATATTTCAGCTTCGTTTTTAGTCTTTTTTACATTATGAATTAAAATTTGCTTGCACATACGATTTTTATTAGATACAAAAGCTTTAAATTGCTTATTGTAATTGAAGTCATCAGACGGAAAATTAGTTTTTTGAGTTTCAAACTCGACTTTATAAATATACTTAATTTCAGCAGTGGAAACAGCATCTAAAAAAGCAATTAGATCAGACACACTTTTAGCTTCAAGTGTTGAAGTGATAACCCTATTGCCTTGCTGTTGTGTAATTTTGTAGATAGGCATAATACTCCTTTTTTGAAAATCGATAAACTGATAAATAGCGATGTTGTAAATTAAAGTTAGTTACATCGCTATAAAATTGAGAATAAAAAGAAGAGAGAGAATTTTCAAATACATTAATAAAATCAGAAAATTCATAAACAAAAGATTTATTAACAAAACTAGAAAAAATAGAAAAAAGATTAAAAGCTTCAGTATGAATACCAGTATAGTCACAATCCAAAAGACCAAGACGAAGATCACTTCTAAAAAAGGGGCTAGAAGATGAATAACAAGAAAAATCAGAAAAGGAGAGACGGCTGGTATATTTTACATAATTAAAAGATGCAGGAATACAAAAATAAAAGTAATCAGATCGATCACTAAAAGAAAAGAATAAATTACTATCAAAATAAGAAGAAATTTCGGAAGAGCTGGGCAAATCCGTAATATTAATCTTACCAGATGGAGTTAAAAAATCAGTGCCTACCCTATATTCATAATCGTCAGCATCATCGCTATTATAATGCATATGTAAAGGGGCATTAGCCTTTTTAATGCTAGAATTAGTATAAGCAGAAAAATAAAAGCCAAGACCAAAAAGAGAAGAAATACGCTTATCACGAATACAACTATTACCAGAAAAACCGCAATCAAAAAGCGCATCTTTCTTATCATATTTTTCATCAATACTAGCATTTAAATTTTCAGTATTAGAACGAAAAAATAATACTCTCTCAATATAAAAAGTAAAATCTTTTTTCTTATTACAGCAACCACACAGCAAAGAAACCATTATTCTTTACCTACAAGATCACGGCAAAGAATTTTTAAAAGACGATTTGTTTCATCCAAAGATGCCAAACCGCTTTTATCATCTTTTTTATCTTTTAAATTGTCAGTTAATATTTTTTCAATACGAGCAAGACAAGCACCAATACTATCAAATTTCTTCATTTCTTCTTCAAAAGCCTTTTCACAATCAAGAGCCATGCTTTTTATCCTTTCCATTAAAATAGCCTAGTCCATTCATCATAGTAATAAACATCTCACTAAGACCCAAAACATTACCAGCATCATCAGTAACAAACATAAAATCAGCAACGTGATTTAAAGCGTCAATATCAATCTTATCACTTCCAGTTATACGTCTAAGAATTTCTTTATCTTGCGGAGTAAAGCGAGAGCTAAAAAGCTTAAAAAGTAGTGTTTGATTTATATTATCAACCTTTGCTTTTGCATAGTTAAATTCTTGATTTTTAGTTTCTAAAATATGCTGGCGTTGATTAATAACGGTATTGACATTTTGGAGTGCTGAACTATTAGAATTATTAGTATTTATAATTTGATTACCACACTCCACAAAAACTTTGGCAACACCAATACGATCAGAAAAATTGCCAGTTAAAAAACCAAGCATTCTATTAAGTTTAACGCCTTTTATATTACTAAGCTTATTTTTGGCATATCTACCTAAAGGGGATAGTAAAGCTACAACACCAGCATAAACAATACTCATAATTTTATTTACAACACTTTCTTGAAGTTGAATATACTTTACTAAAGCCGCGCTAAACATAATAGTGACACCACTATTTATTGCATCTTTTAAAATGCCGTCATCCATACCACTATTTTTTAATTTAGATAAAACTTGATCATAAGCAACGCTATAGGTTAAGTCTTCAAACATTTCATCAATGCCAAGCTTTAAAATTCTTCCAGCTTCAGAACGTTTATCAGCCATTATTTTAAATCCTTAAGTAAAGTTTTACTAGGTAATTCAGTATCAAATAAATCTTTAAAATTTGGGATAGGAATATCAAATAAATTTAAAGCATCACTATCTAATTCAAAATTATTTTCATCAGTTAAAACACGAGTTTGAACAGCTTGACGAGATAAAGCAATAGCGCGTGGCGAAGTAGTTGCAACAATATTACCATCAAGGTCTTTAATCGCAACATCAGTTTTATCAAAATCAGCTTTTTCTTTATAAATTTCAAGTGTTTTAGTTGAATTATCGCTAAGTATTTTTTGATTATCGACATAAGAACTAGGCAAAGTAATTTCAACTGGCTTATTAATAGCCAAAGAAGCGTTTAAATTATTGTCGACAGTAACACTGGCTTTGAGTTTAACACCAGCCAAGCCATCTTTCATAGCTTGCGAATACTCTTTTGAATTAACAACAAGCTTTTCTAAATTTTGATTATATACTTTTTGATTTTCGCCAATAGTTGAGATATATTTAGAAATTTCACTATTAATTTTTTCTTGAGATTTTAACACTTCTTTAAAATCTACACCAGTAGAAACAGCGGAATTAGTGCCAGTATTTGACGAAGCATTATCGTATATACGATCGCCAGTATAAGGATTATAAAGAGTTTTAGTAGTAGGATCAACCCAATATCCAGTTTTTCTATCAAATGTAACACGCCCTTGAATTTCTGGAGATTGATTATATAAATTATCTTTTTTAGCGCTAGCTTGTTTATCAAAAGCATTATTTTTCACAGCTCCTAAAACAGCTAAATTTAAAGACATAAGCTTTAATATATGATTTTGCTGATCCAAAACACCAAGTAAAGTTAGTGGGACACTGCTAGGCTTATCGTTATCAGATGGCTTAGGTAAATTATCTTCTTTAGGTTTTTCTTTTTCTTTTTGTGCGTCTATTGCTTTAGCTTCACGTTGTTTAGCATAATATTCACTAAGCTCTTTTATATTTTTATCAACATCTACACTTTCTTTTTTATCAAAAAAACTATTATAAACATTTTTTAATCCCCAAATACCAAGAGCAGTTATATCAGTAACAGGGTTATCTTTTAAATCAAAATTAGCACCAGCACCAATAGCACCAGCAACCCCACCAGCTTTTAAAGCACTATTAACTTGACTAACTTTACTAATAGCTTGAGTAATACCAGAATACATTATTTAAAATACCTTTCTTTATAAATAAATAGGTGGCTCGTTACTTTCGGATTTAGCTTGCTTTTCAACAGCTTCATTACGTAATCTTAAAAATAAACTAAATAAATCTTCTTCGCCAGAATATTCAAAAATTTGTTTAACAACATCAGATAAATCAAGAGAATTAACAGCAGAACTCTTAAAAATATAAGCATATAAAGCAATCACATATTTATAAAATGTTTTATCAAACTTAAATGGTCTAACTAATCCAGCTGGAACAAAAATTCGGCGAACACTAAAAACACCAAGTTTTACTAATTCATAATCAAGACAAAAAACATCATAAAAAAGAATAAATTTATTAAGACCAAGTTGTAATAAAGAGCAACCTAAAACATAAAAAGGCAAGCTAAAATCTTTAATTTGAACGATTTGACCTTTAGAAAAAGCTCCTAAAGTAATATCACTTTGTATAGTTGAAAATGGCAAATCAAGAAGAGCAGAAGAAAAAATATTAGCTAGATTAAAATCAGAAGAGAGAAGTTTATGCCCCTTTGGTATATCTTTCTTTTCAATTTCAACGTAAAGACCAGAAATAGCAAAACGTATATCAGAAACATCTAAAGGATTTAAAATACAATCACAAATAAAAAATTCATCATCGCCACCATAAACCAAAAAATCAAACAATTTAACGAAAATTTGATTAGAATAAATGTCTTTAAGATATATCGGATCACTAGCATTACAACGATGAATAGTTTTAATATCATCTAAAGAATAATTACAAGGCTGATACTGACTAAGACTATTTATTAAAGAACCACTATCACTTAAAGAGAAAGCACCTAAATTTTTAATAATATTTAACATTTTATAACCCTTTTTTTTAAAATAAATCTAATCTAGGCTGTTTAACAGCAAAAATATATTTACGACCATTTCGCAAAGAATAACCTTTGCTATCTAATAGCTTTTTCAAATTTGTTTGAATAAAAAGAATATTTAATTCATCAAGAGCCGAGTAAAAAGCCTTTCTACTACCAATAACAATATCAGCCCAAATAAAACCAAGTTTTTTGGCGTAAAGCCTTTTAACGATAGGACATTTAATATCAATACAAATAACATCCTTGCCACTATCTAATAATTCACACACCAAAAGACCATAAGCATTTAATTTTTGCATTGAAACCCCTTTAAAGCATTCGTTATAGGATGAATATAATCATCATTTCTTATTTTGCTAATGGCAACAAAAAAATCATTTAAAGAAGCGTTAAAAACATCAAAAAGGGGATTATCTATATCTAAATTCTGACTTTTTATAGTTTTTTCATTTTTCAAAAAATTGCCGGCAAGCTTTGATAAACCGTATTCGTGAAGAGTTAAACCATCATTTTCAAGATCTTTAAGTGTTTCAGTAAAAACATATAAAAAATTTTCACCACTAACACCCAAATTAGTATAAACAGCACTTACAAAGGCTTTTAAAGCCATTTTTGCTTTTTTAATATCCTTTGACTGAATAAGATCGTGCATAGTAAGAGCTTTAAATTTATCATCGCCCCAAGGCAAGAGCATATCCCAAAATTTAAGCCTATTATCATCAAAATCGCATCTTTGATAAATTTTTCTTGCACTATCACTTTGAATAGTGCCAGCAGTTAAACGATTAATTTCAGCATCAGTTAGATCATACCATTTACAAATACTAAGTCCTTGCGACCAAAAAGCCCCCAAATGATTAAAAATATAAGCAATTTCATCACTTTCATTAATAGGGATTAATCTTTTTATTGCAGATCGCCCAAACTCCGCTTCATGTCTAAATACAAACATATCAACAGCGGGGTTAAAGCCGTTTATTTCCCATTTTGTAAAAATTAGAGTTGAAATATTTTTGCTTTGAACTTGTTTTATTTTGTCATAAACCCTAAACATATGCGGATTTTTTCCGAAGCTTACACCTTCGAAGCGAGTAAAACGCATAAAATTATTAACATTAATTTCAGTTATATCATTAAAAACTGGTGAATTTTCATCAATTATTAAATCATCGTCATCTTTTTTATATTGATCTGAATAGTTAGAAACCCTTTTTAAACTTCTAAATTGTAAAAAATCTTGTGGAGTATATTTTATGCCAGTTACATCAGTTGCAAGGTCGAGCCTTAAAACACTTACTTTAAAATGCTCTTTAAATATATCACTTAAAAATTTTTTTACAAGCTCATAGGCTCTAACGTGTCCATATTTAAGTAAAAATATGCTTCTAAATTGAATTTTTAAATGATATAGCCCTTTTGGCTTAAATTTAGTATCTGAAATGGTGCAAAATATATCATCGTTTGAAAAATATCCAAAATATTGACCTAAGCCTTTACTTGATACTTTAAAATTTCCATAATCAAAGCCCAAATCATCCAAAATATACTTTTCGCCAAATGTGCGTAAATTTTGTGCTTGTTGTTTTAGTGTAGCTATCTTGCGAATAAAGCTTGAAAAAGTTGTATTAAAAAATTTTTCATCAATACAATTTACGCCGATAACTAAAGTATCGATACCTTGATGAAGTATTTTAAATCTATCGTCTTTATATATCATTTTTAAACCTTTAACAAAACCCAGCTTGTCCCGCCTAACCTTGCTGATAGTCTAGGCACGGGGCTAAGCTTTAGCCCCTATTTTTCAAGCATTCGAGCCATTTTTAAGTGCTTCCATTTTTAGCATTGCCGTGACAAAACTATCAATCGCAGGCACAAATTTATTAAAGACAATAACTGGGGTCGAGTTATAAGCATCCTTATAAAGCCTATATTCGATCTTACCGCTGGCAATATATACTTCATCTTCTTTTAAATCGAGATATTGCTCTTGTGTTATTCTCGTAGAATGTTCTCCACCACTATTAAGAGCGACAAAAGTTATCATATAACTATCATCCCACTTTTCAAACTATCCAAACTCGTTTATAATGGGATTGTTATCTTTATCTAGCTTTTGCTTACCATCGATCTTTTTAGTCTTTAAAACTTTAATCTTTTGCTCGAAATAATCTAAATTTTGATTTAGAGATTGATAAATTTCTCTATAAAGATTTTCGCTTGTGCTATCCATTAATGGAGCTGTTGCATTTTTTGCCATTTTTAATCCTTTGTAGTAATGTTTTCAATTTTGAATATATTGTTGATCGCACGAGATAGCGACGACTTAGAAACCTTAGAATTATTAATAATGTCCTTTCTTGTTAATGTTTTTTGTTTTTGTAAAACTTTGCAAACAGCTTTTAAAATTTCGATATAAGCTGGACGCATTAAAAAGCCCTTGCTTGAACGTTAAAGGGAAATAAGCTTTTTAAATAGCGAACTATTGCACACATTACAGCAACGACAGCAACCATTTTCTTTTTGCCGTTAGCTAATAAACGCTCATAACGTGATTTGAATTTAGCGTTAAAACGAATTGCACATAATGCAGTCATAAATAGAATACGCCTTATATTAGAATTGCCCATTTTGTTTATCTTTTGGTTTTTATGAACACTTGAGCCACTTTGAAAAATTCTAGGACTAAGACCAATAAAACTTATAAATTGCTTTTCAGATTTATCCCTATTAAAATGCAGTTGTGGAAATAAATTTAAAGCGAGATCAATGCCGAAGCCTTTATTTTCTTTAATGATCTCTTCTGTTTCTGGAATAGCTTTTTTAACAAGATCAAAAGCTAGTTTTTGAAGCATAGCTTGAAGCTTTGCAATCTCTTTTATAAGATTTGCAATAACATCATCAATTACTTTATTATTTAAAGTTTTCTGAGAGCTTTTAAAATTTTTAAGTTGAGTATTTATTTTTTGGAGCAAATTTAAAGTTGAATTGTAACTTCTTATCTCTAAATACTCGGCATTATACTTATCAGGTGCGATCTCACTTTTAAAAGTCCTAGCATAAACAGCCAAGCCATAACTATCGCTTATATCAGTTTTTATAGTGCTAAGATGCTTTAAAAATAAAGATGATTTATAGGGGTTCGTAACACAATATCTAATACCTAAATCAGATAAAGCCCTTTGAAGTGTCAAATGATAATTTGAAGTGGCTTCAAAAACGACTAAAATTTCATCATTTTTAAAACTATCAAAATAAACTTTGATAAGCTCATGGTTATTAGGCAATGTTTCAAATTTAGCTTTCTCACTCAGAATAGAAGTTAAAAAACAAACGTCGATTTTATCTTTAGAAACATCAACACCACAAAAAAACGCTTTTTTCATTTTTGATACTCCTGAATAAAATTTAGGTTATGTTTCTTTCTTGTATTCAGTGTCAAGCACTAAGATTTTTAATCGAAACACTAACCCATAAGCCCTAAATCTTGGCTACAGCGTGGAAATCGCTTATTTTAGTAACAGGGGCTTATGGAAATTTTATAAAATCAAAAGAGAAAAACGAAACAAGACAAGGTAAATTCTCTTTAATTTTATGGAAGTATCATACAAATTTTAGTAATCAATTCTTGCGAGTGAATGAAAGTTTAAAATTTACAAAATGGCTTGATTAAATTTGTAAATTTTTTATTCAAAAGGGAGGCAAGGGGACTTAATTTTACTTCTCATGCTCACAACTGCGTGGCAGACACGAAGTCCATCCCCTCATCCCCCTTTAATCCCCCAAATCCCTCGCACATTCAAAAGGCATACGCTAGTACTTCGCACTGCATGCGGTCTAAACCCTATCAAATTTTAAAATTTACAAGCGAGCATATCACGCTTCTAAATTTAGTGGCGAATGTTTATGAGTCCTAAAATTAGTAAGTTGCTAAGGCGAGTGAGTAAGATTTTAAAATTTGCCAAGATAGTAAAAATTCTATTTTTTAAATAAAGGATTTGAATTTTAAGAATTTATATATTTTTTGGATTAAATTTAAAGTAGCCAGCTGTAAATTTAACAGCCAGCTAAAATTTTAGTTTTTATGTATGCGAAGGTAGCTATTTAGTGCACCAACATAGGCTTTTGCACTTGCCATCATAGTATCTATGTCAAGTCCATGGCCTATTACAGCCGTTTTGCCCTCAAACTCGACCTTTACATCAACCTTTGCAAGTGCGTCTTTACCTTGAGAAACAGACGCCACTTTATAGTCTTTGAGCGTGCCACTAATGCCACTAATGCGATCAACTACCTTAAATATCGCATCGGCAGTACCATTTCCTAGAGCTGAGTCACTGATGATCTCATCATTGTGTTTTATGCTAATTGAAGCGCTTGCAAGGCTTCCGCCGCTACTTTGAAGAAGAGCCGTGATCTCATAAGCTTGTGGAATTTTTGTAATCTCTTCAGCCACAAGAGCCCTAATATCATCATCAAATATCTCTTTTTTCTTATCAGCTAGCTCTTTAAATTTTTCAAATGCCTTATTAAGAGCATCGCTATCAAGGTCAAATCCAAGGCTAGCAAGCTTATCTTTAAACGCGTGGCGACCACTATGCTTACCTAAAACAAGAGAATTTTTCTCAAGGCCTATACTCTCAGCGCTAATTATCTCATAGGTCTCTTTATGCTTTAGCACGCCGTCTTGATGTATGCCACTCTCGTGCGCAAAGGCGTTTTTACCAACGATAGCTTTATTTGGTTGAGGCTCAATGCCTATAATACTAGCAATCAGTCTTGAAGTTGGATAAATTTCTTTTGAGATGATGCCTGTATAAAATGGAGCAAAGACGTCTTGGCGGGTTTTGATAGCCATCACGATCTCTTCAAGCGCAGCATTTCCAGCACGCTCACCTATGCCATTTATCGTACCTTCGACCTGCCTTGCACCAGCTTTTATGGCTGCTAGTGAATTTGCTGTAGCCATGCCTAAGTCATTGTGATTATGCACAGAGATTATCGCTCTATTGCCTACAAATTTTACTATTTCACTAATGCGAGCAGTTATCTCTTCAGGATATAAATAACCAACCGTATCAGGGATATTTAAAGTTTTTGCACCCGCATTTATGGCAGCGTCACAAATTTCTTTTAAAAAGCTCATTTCACTTCTACAAGCGTCCTCGCAGCTAAACTCTACATCATCGCAAAAGGTTTTTGCGTATTTTATAGACTCGACTGCACGTTTTATTACTTCATCTGGGCTCATTTTTAGCTTGTACTCCATATGAATTGGGCTTGTTGCTATAAATGTATGAATTCTCTTATTTTTAGCTGGAGCCAATGCCTCGCCAGCTGCCTTAATATCACGCTCAACTGCGCGTGCAAGAGAGCAAACCGTGATATTTGAGGCTTGCTTTGCTATCTGATTTACCGCATCAAAATCCCCTGGGCTTGCTGCCGCAAATCCAGCCTCCATAACATCCACGCCAAGCCTTTCAAGCTGAAGTGCGATCTGTAGTTTTTCGGCTGTATTCATCGATGCACCAGGGCTTTGCTCGCCATCTCTTAAAGTTGTATCAAAGATTATAATTTTATTCTTATCCATTTTTGTCCTTTTTTATTTTTATATTTAAATTTTAAATTTGATGAGTTAAGTAAAGAGAAATTTGCTACCTAAGTAGCAGCAGTAGAGAGTTTTTGATTTCGATTTTTGGTAAAAATTTACGTGATTTTATGACGCCATTTTCGCTCATTCGCTCTCCTTTTTTTTGGAATTTTTACTAAACATTATAGTAGCTCTTACTATACCATAAAGCATATAGATGCTCATAACCAAAGTCGCACTTTCAAATGGATATAGATAAAGCATCGAAAATGCAACTACAAGAGCTACTAAAATTCTTATCACATGAGTTTGTTTTAAATTTATTTTTTTAAAACTTGGATAGCGGATGTTACTAACCATTAAAGCTGCCAAAGTAGCTTCAAGTAGCATCAAGCACCACTCAAATCCCTCTAAAAAAGTATAGTCGATATAAATTCCAACCCAAAGTACGCTCACAATAGCTGCTGATGGAATAGGAAGTCCGATAAAAACATTTGGCTCATATGTACCAGTAGTTACATTGAAGCGAGCAAGCCTGATAGCTCCAAAAACCACAAACATAGCAGCTATAAGTGCTCCAAATCTGCCAAAATTTTTACCAATAGTCAAATAAAATAAAATCGCTGGTGCTACACCAAAAGCAACAAGATCTGCAAGACTATCAAACTCTACCCCAAATTTGCTAGTTGTCTTTGTAAGTCTAGCCACACGTCCATCAAGTCCATCTAAAATAAGCGATAAGATTATATAAATAATGGCTTTAAAATAGTTACCTTGAATAGATGAAATAATGCTAATAACACCTAAAAAAGCGCTAGCTGCTGTAAATAAATTTGGCAAGATATACATTAGTTGCATCTTTTGTATGTTATTCATCTCTTTTTCCCTCTTCAAAATATCCCAAAAGTGAAGCAGCCTTTACGCTTTCTCCAACGCTTACACATATTTTAGTATCTCTTGGCAAGTATAAAATCACCTCACCACTTCCTAAAAAACCAAATTTTCTAGAGGCTTTCAGGCTAGTAACATTTGAAATTTCTAAACTTCGACTTAAAGCTCCAGCTATAATTTTCATAACAAATTTTATATTCTCTTTTTCAAAGTGAATAATCGCTCTTTCATTTAAAAATTCTGAAATTTTCATAGCTTGGCATAAGAATAAGCCATGTCTTTTGCGTATTTCAGCTACTTTTACATCACTCACAGCCCTTAATGTACCAACATCAAAAAAAGATTTTTTTATAACGATCTTAGCTACTTCATTATTATCAAAATTTGAAGCACTGATCTCTTTTATCTTGCCATCAATCGGCGATAGTAAAGCCAATTTATCATCAGAAAATGGCTCTCTCTCAGGGTCTCTAAAAAAATAAAGCCCCAAAAAAAGTAAAATAGCAAAAAGTAGTGGCAAGATCCCAAACAGCAAAGATAAAACAAATAAAATTAGAAAAAATAATATAAATTTATATCCTGCTTTCGCGATATAGCCACTCATTTTTATTCCTCTTTTTTACTCTTTTCGTCTTCTTCGGTCTCTACAAGCCTGCTCTCTAGATCATTTTCGATCTCATAGTTTTTAATGATCTCTCTAACTCTTTTTCCTTCGATTGTTTCTTCTTCATAAAGTGCTGATACCATATTTTCAATAGCACCTTTGTAAATTTCAAGCAAACTAAGCACAGCTGTGTATCTTTCATGAAGAAGCGTTTTTACAAACTCATCAACCTTTTCAGCCATCTTATCACTATAGTCTTTGATACTTTGACCACCATTTAAAAATGTAGCACGTTGCTTTTCAAGCACCATAAGACCAGCAACATCGCTCATGCCATACATACTAACCATAGCTTTTATGATATCAGTCGCGCGCTCTAGGTCGTTGCTAGCTCCAGTTGAAATTTCTTTAATAAACACCTCTTCAGCAGCTCTACCAGCCAAAAGTACATCTACTTCTGCTATCAACTCATGCTTTTGCATCATAAATTTATTCTCTTCAGGTGTATTTAAAGTATAGCCAAGTGCCGCAAGACCACGTGGTACGACTGAGACTTTTGTTACCCTTTTTGCACCTTTTGTTAGCTCAGCTATCAAGGCATGACCGCACTCATGATAAGTGACGATTCTTTTTTCTTTTGGATTTACGCGGCGAGACTTTTTCTCAAGTCCAGCAATCGATCTCTCAACAGCCTCCACAAGATCGGCCTGCTCGACAAAGGTCTTTGACTTACGTCCTGCAAGAAGTGCTGCCTCATTTATGATATTTTCAAGATCAGCGCCAGCTAAACCAGTCGTAAGCCTTGCAATATCTTCGATATTTACATCTTTGCCAATCTTTACATCTTTCATGTGAACTTTTAAAATATCGCAGCGTCCTTTAAAATCAGGCTTATCAACAAGCACTTGCCTGTCAAATCTACCCGGTCTTAAAAGCGCAGCGTCCAAAACCTCAGGTCTATTTGTAGCTGCTATAACGATGACTGGCGACTTATCCGCATCAAAGCCGTCCATCTCAGAAAGAAGCTGATTTAGCGTCTGCTCTCTCTCGTCGTTGCCACCCATTGGACCAGAATTTCTACTTTTACCGATCGCATCGATCTCATCTATAAAAACGATCGCTGGAGCCTCTTTTTTAGCATTTTCAAAAAGATCTCTAACTCTACTTGCACCAACACCGACAAACATCTCTATAAAGCTTGATGCCGACATAGAAAAAAATGGCACGCTAGCCTCGCCCGCAACTGCTCTTGCAAGAAGCGTTTTACCAGTACCTGGAGGGCCAACTAGCAAAATACCTTTTGGAATTTTAGCTCCAAGTCTTAGATATTTATCTGGGCTTTTTAGATAATCAACTATCTCTTGAACCTCTTCTTTTGCCTCTTCAACGCCTGCAACATCGTCAAATTTAACTTTTGGTTTTTCAGAATTTATAAGCTTTTTCGCACTTCCTATACCTAGTATGCCACCGCCGATATTCTTTTGCATACGACTAGCGATAAACATCCAAATAGCAAAAAATATAAACACCGGTATGATCCATGAAAATATAAGATCTCCAAACCAGTTATTTTCGCTATAAACGCTATAAGTTATGCCATTTTGCTCAAGTATGCCAATGAGCGTTGGATCATTTATACGTTTTGCAAGATAGATAGTTTTGTCACTACCTATGCCTTTTATGGTAGTTTCCGAGATAGCAACCTCATTTAGCTGCTTATTTTTTAACATATCTTTAAACTCAGAATAAGCTACCATTTTACTCTGGGCATTGCTATTTAGCCCAAAAGAGCCACCTAGTCCGTCTCCACTAAAGCTTCTAAAAGCTAAAACTATAACTATTGCAAAAATAGCAAAAATAAAAATAGGATTTTTATTAAAAAAACCGTTATTGTTGCCATTGTTTTGGTTATTATTTTGGTTATTCATCTATTTCCTTATAAACAAAGCTACTCCAATCGTTACTTTGTTTTATCTCAATTAGCTCCAAATCCTTAAATGTATCTTTAATCCTATCTTCGTATTTGTTTAAAATTCCTGACAATACCAAGTAGCCGCCTTTTTTAAGCGATTTTTTTAAGTCATTTGAGAGCATAAAAATGACATCAGCGATGATATTTGCTACAACAATGTCATATTTTTGCTCTAAATTTGCGATAGAGCCTGTCCAAATTTTATTAAATTTAATCTCATTTAACTCAGCGTTACTAAGTGAACTTTGTGTAGCTTGCTCGTCTGTATCGCAAGCATCGACCTTACAGCCAAGCTTTGCTAAAGCTATGCTTAATATCCCGCTTCCGCATCCTACATCTAAAGCAGTATTGCCACTTTTTGCATATTTTTGTAAAAGTTGCAAACAAGAATTTGTACTTTCGTGGTGCCCTGAGCCAAAGGCTAGAGCTGGGTCGATTATGATATTTGTTACGCCATTAAGTGGCTCTTCCCAGCTAGGTCTAACATAAATTTTATCAACCAAAATAGGCTTAACTGCCTTTTTATACTCGCCTAGCCAGTCTTTATTTTCTTTTAAATTAAGAGAAATTTTTAAATCATTTGAAATTTTACAAACACTAGAGAGTCCTTTTGTATACTCTTCAATACCCCAAGCTATATCTTTTAGATCATACTCTTCCCTGATGATGATCTCGTGATCTAGCTCTTCAACACAGGTGACCCCAAAAGAGAAAACTAGCTCTAAAATTTCATCATAAAAATTTGATGTTTTTATGCTTAATTCGTAGAATTTATCTTTCATTAACCAAGAACGTCTTCAAGCTTCTCTTTTAAAACTTGTGGCGTAAAAGGTTTAACGATGTAGTTATTAACACCTGCTTTTAAAGCTGTTATAACTTCAGCTTTTCCGCCTTCTGTTGTTACCATTATGATAGGCATATCAATATACTTTTGCTCTGCTCTTACCTTTTTAACAAGCTCAAGACCATTCATCTCAGGCATATTCCAGTCAGTGATAAGAACTTCGATACCTTCATTTTGAGTTAAGATATTCCAGGCCTCAAGACCGTGCTCAGCCTCAAGAATTTCTTGATGTCCTAACCTTTGTAAAGTATTTTTTATGATTCTTCTCATTGTTGAACTGTCATCTACAACCAAAATCTTCACATAATATCCTTTTAGTAAAAATTGCCCTATTCTAGCTAATTTAAATTTATAAAAGCTTTAACGCTATCTAAGTAGTTTAAAGGCCTCTTTTAGGTCAAGTAACCCTTCATAGTAGGCTTTCCCAACTATTACGCCACTAATCTCATTTGTGGCTTTTAGCATCAAAATATCATTTATATCACTCACGCCACCACTTGCTATTGTCTCAAGCTTGCTATTTCTAGCTATTTGCAAGCTAAACTCAACATTAACTCCGCCAAGCATTCCATCCTTGTTAATATCGGTACAAATCACAGCTTCCACGCCAACATCTGCAAATTTTCTTGCAAGATCAATTGCTTTTATATTTGAGATCTCGCCCCAACCTTGCACGGCCACGTAGCCATCTTTTGCGTCAATGCCGACTACGACTCTATAAATTTCAGCCATTTTTGCTGTAAATTCTGGATCATGAAGGGCAACTGAGCCAAGGATCACCCTGCTAACTCCAAGGTCTAAATAGCGTTTTATTCGCTCTTCATCTCTTATGCCACCACCCACTTGGACGCTTAAATTTGTAGCCTTTGTAATCTTTTCAATTGTTTTAAAATTTATCGTCTCTCCAGCAAATGCACCATCCAAATCAACCACATGAAGCCATTTTGCGCCATAATCTTCAAATTTCTTAGCAAGTTCACTTGGCTCGTTGCTATAAATTTTTGCACTTTGCATAAGACCTTTGCTAAGTCTAACCGCTTGCCCCTCTTTTAAATCAATCGCTGGAAAAATTTCCATCACAACCTCGCAAAATTCTCTAAAATTTTAAGTCCAGCTTCATGACTTTTTTCTGGATGAGGCTGAAAGCCAAAAATATTTTCATACCAAACCGCACTTGTAAATTCATATCCATAAGTCGTCTTTGCCAGTGCAAATTTATCATCACAAACCACATGATAGCTATGTACAAAATATAAATACTCAAGCTTTTTTAGTCCTAAATTTAATGGGCTATTTTGCTTAAATTCCAAAGCGTTCCAACCAATATGGGGTATCTTTAATGGTTTATCGAAATTAGCTTCATTAAATTTTACGACCTCTCCTGGGAAAAGAGAAAGCCCTTCATGCTCGCCAAATTCAAAGCTTTTTTTAAACAAAAGCTGCATACCAAGGCAAATTCCTATAAAGGCTTTTCCACTTTTCACAGCTTCTTTTATCGCTTCATCCATGCCGTTAAATTTTAGTTTCTTCATCGCCTCACCAAATGCCCCAACGCCTGGTAAAACGATGTGAGAGTACTCTTTTAAATTTTCAGGCTTACTTACTAAGGTACATTTTTTGTCAAGAAAATCAAAAGCATTTATCACGCTTTTGATATTGCCCGCACCATAATCAATAATAGCAATCATCTGTTCTCTTGCCTTTTTACGCTAAAAAGATAAAAGCTAAGTGCCGCCATTAGCATCGCCACGCCGCCTATTAGATAGATAGCGTTTATGATATTTTCAGGTGCAGTGATAGCAAATTTAAAGACTAGCATGAGCGCCTCGATCGCAAGTGCGATGATGATAGAGCCGATAAATCTAACCATCGTCTTATAAATAACACTATTTTCTTCGTGATTTTTGCCTAAAACCTCTTCTTCAAATATCGTCTTTACAAGGTCAAAAATGGCAAGAGCCAGCGTTAAAATGATGGTTGATTCAAAAATTTCTTCGACATTTATATGCTCGATGCTCTTTGAGATAAAGCTCTTTACGCCGTGCCAAAACAAAAATGCGCAGATCATAAAAAGCGATGCACAAAAGAGCGCATAAACTGTCTTTAAAAATCTACCAAAATGCTCCTCGACAAAGCCGCTATCGACCATATTTAGGATATTTTCTAGGCTTATATCGATGCAAGCGATAAATTTAAGCTCATTTTTTTCATTATAGATAGGCACGCTTGCTGTGACACATAAACCTCCATTTAGACTTGATGGATAAGGATCACTTAAAACACACCTTTTCTCGCGCACGGCGGTGTAGTAGTAGGCTTTATTTGCGCGGTTTTCACCTTTTGGAATTTTATACTTTTCATTTAGGCTGATCGAGTCTTCGATCTGTATGCCATTTTCGTCTAAAATGTATAGTGCATCAAAATTTTCTATCTCGTGGCTGATCTTATCAAAGCCAGCTTTTATGTTTTCTAAGCACACTCCAGGCAGTCTGTTTGGCAAATTTCTACTAAATAAATAGCAGATATACGCCCTTGCCTTGTATCTCGTGTCACTAAATCTCTTAATATCTTTTATAACCAAAACTAGCCTTTTAAATTTAGCGCATGATTAAACTCAGGCACGATAACCTTAAGTGCAGGTGCGATCTCGTTATCTTCAAGCTGCAAAAGCTCACTTATCTGCGAGTTTAAAAGCACTAAATCATAAGGCTCTGAATGCGTTACAAAGATCGACTCATATTTTGTTTGCACATCATCTTTGTTGATAAGTAGCTCTTCATAAAGCTTTTCACCTGGTCTAAGACCCACAAATTCTATACCCAAATGCTCTTTGTTTGAAAGAAGAAGCATCTTTTTAGCAAGATCAACGATCTTAACAGGCTCGCCCATATCAAGCACGAAAAGCTCGCCACCTTTTGCGATAGAGGCTGCTTGAAGGACTAGCTGACACGCTTCTGATGTAAGCATAAAATATCTTGTGATCTCTGGGTGAGTGACGCTTAGTGGCTTATTTGCAGCGATCTGCGCTTTAAATTTAGGTATGACAGAGCCGCTTGAGCCAAGGACGTTACCAAAGCGAACGCAAACTATCTCGCATACACCTGCTTCGTTTGAGTTTAGTGCGTAAAGCTCGCAAACACGCTTAGTTGTACCCATTATGTTTGTTGGACGTACAGCCTTGTCTGAAGAGATCATGACAAATTTCTTAACGCCGTATTTTTTAGAAAGATCGACTGCATTTTTTGTACCAAGGATGTTGTTTTCAACTGCTGAGCGAGGGTTTAGCTCGCAAAGCGGCACGTGTTTATAAGCAGCCGCGTGGATAACGATCTCAGGTTTAAAGTCAGCAAAGACTTCTTCAAAGTCCTTTAAATTTGTGATATTTACAAGCTTGCTAATAGTTCTTTTGTCTTTTGTGTCTTCGCCTATTTTATAAAGATTAAACTCGCTGTGCTCAACCATTATAAGCTCACTTACACCATATTTCAAGCACTGCTTACAAATTTCGCTTCCTATACTACCGCCAGCTCCAGTGACAAGCACTCTTTTATCTTTTAAAAAATTTGAAATAGCCTCTGGATTTAAGTCTTTTGGCTTTCTAGCCAGCAAGTCTTCGATCGAGATATCCTTGATCGGCTCATTTTCGATAAGAGAGAAGAGCTTCATATCTCTTATACCATATCCACTTAGCTCATCAACTAGAGCTTGAAGCTCGTCTTGATCTAATGCAAGCGCGATGATAGCGGTCTTTGCATCATAATCTTTTATAAGGCTTGGTATCTCTTTTTTATCTTGAACTAAAAATCCATCACAATAAGTACCAACAAGATCACTTCTGCCATCTACCACGCCAACTGCGTAGTAGTCAAGATAGCCCTGCTTTAAGCCACGTAAGACGTGAAGCGCTTTTGACGTTGCGCCTATAACGATACAAGGCTCACCTTTGTGAGGTTTGTTTGAAAAGTCAAGCACCATGCGTTTTGAAATTCTTAAAAGCCCAACAAGTAAGCATGAAATAAGAAGATCAATGAAAATAACGCTTCTTGGATATGGATTTAAAAAATCTTGAATGATAAAAAAAATGATCGTAAATAAAACCGCTGAGCAAACGTGAGCTAAGAAAATTTTTCTTGCTTCGTTTAATCCAAAAAATCTCCACGGTACCTTGTAAATTTTAAACATCCACATAAAAAAGAGCTTAAAAACGATCAAAAATCCAGCCGTTACAAAAAGCCCTTGCACGTAGATATCTGGGATGTCGGCGTTAAACCTTAAAAGATAAGCCGCATATATCGAAAAAACAAATATAAAAACATCGCCAAGAAGGAAAAATACAAGCCTTTTTAACTTTGTTGCATGAAACATTTACGCATTTTCCTTGACTATTTTTATCACTCTTTCTTGTGTCTGTTCGCTCATATCGCTGCCACTTGGCAAGCAAATTCCTCTTGAAAATAGATCTTCGCTATATCCATCGATAAAGCTTAACGCACCTTTAAATACAGGCTGTAAATGCATAGGCTTCCAAAGTGGACGACTCTCGATATTCTCATCAGCTAGCGCCTTGATCACTTTTAAATGTGCATCTTTTTTAGCAAAAACACCAGTTGTCAGCCATCTGTTACCACTAGAATTTGGCAGTTCTGGCATAAATTCTAAAACGTCGCCAAGCTCTTTTTCATAAATTTCAAAAACTCTTCTCTTTTGCTCGACTCTTTTTTCCAAAACTTCCATCTGAGCCACGCCAATAGCGCCTAACACGTTACTTAAACGGTAGTTATAGCCATAGTCTTTGTGCTCGTAGTGAAGCAAAGGCTCTCTTGCTTGAGTGCTGTAAAACCTAGCTTTTTCCACAAATTCCTTGTCACCAACTAGCATACCGCCACCTGAAGTGGTGATGATCTTGTTACCATTAAAGCTATATGCACCCATCACGCCAAATGTGCCAAGCGCCTTGCCGCCGTAAAATCCGCCAAGTGCTTCAGCTGCATCTTCAACCAAAGCGATGCCCTCGTTTTGGCAAATTTCGCAAATTTCTTTCATCTTTGAAGCTTGTCCGTAAAGATGAGTAACGACTAATACCTTTGGCTTTTTAGGTAAATTTGATATTGCTTTTTTAAGTAGTTCTGGGCTTAAATTCCAGCTCTCATCGCAGTCTATGAATACTGGAGTTGCTTTTTCATAAAGTATAGGCGAGACTGAAGCCATGAAGGTAAAGCTAGAAGCTAGTACAAAATCACCCTCTTTTACGCCAAGGACGCGAAGTGCTAGGTGAAGCGCCGCCGTTCCAGCGCTTAGTGCAAGAGCATCTTTTGCTCCGGTGTAGCTTTTTATACTTTCTTCAAATTTATTAACATACTCGCCAAGTGGCGCTATATAGTTGCTTTCAAAAACTTTTTTTATATATTCCTGCTCTTTTCCGCTCATATTTGGTGGAGATAAAAAAACCCTATCCATTTCATCCCTTTCGTGATTTTTTGGCGATTTTAGCACTTATTTTTAAATTTATATCTTAGCGCGCTCGCATGCAGGCACGCCATACGCCTTTGTGCCATCTTTTATATCTCTAACAACCACGCTTCCAGCACCAACGATGCAGTTTTTGCCGATGCTTATGCCTTGAATGACGCTTGAGCCAATGCCAACATGCGTAAATTCGCCCACGCTAACATTTCCAGCAAGGGCTGCATTTGGGCTGATGTGAGCAAATTTACCTATGTCGCACTCATGCTCTATGACTGCGCCAGAATTTATGATAGCACCCTCTTTTATGCGAGCTTTTGCGTTTATCACGGCATTTGGCATGACAACTACACCTTTTTCTATTACAGCGCTTTCGCTCACAACCGCACTTTTATGGACTAAATTTACTATCTCAAAGCCAGCAGCCTCTACTTTTTTGCTGATCTTTTGCCTAGTTTTGTTTTCGCCAATGGCTATTATGATATCGGCTTTTTCAAGCTCTGGGCTAAATTTACACTCGCTAGCATCATCTAAAAAAACTATCTCATCATAGCCGTTGCTTCTAGCGATGTCAGCGACCACAAGACCATGCCCACTCGCGCCGTAGATGTAAATTTTCTTAGTTTTTGCCATTAAATTTCTCCGTCGTAGCCTGCCCCTCTTTGCTGACGCCACTTCGTTTTAGCACCTTTTCGATGGTCTGTAAGGCAATCTTTACATCAAGCATAAAGCTTAAATTTTTAGCGTAATAGACATCATACTCAAATTTTTTCTCCCAGCTTATGGCGTTTCTGCCATTTACCTGCGCTAGGCCTGTGATACCTGGACGTACGTCGTGGCGGTGCTTTTGTGTTTCGTTATAGATGGGCAGATACTCAACCAAAAGCGGCCTTGGTCCGATGAAACTCATGTCTCCTTTTAGCACATTAAAGAGCTGTGGCAGCTCATCAAGGCTAAGCGAGCGGATCAGTTTGCCAAATCTACCAAGACGCTGCTCGTCTGGCAAGAGCTCACCATTTGCGTCACGCTCGTCGCTCATTGTTTTAAATTTATAAATTTTAAAAATTTTCTCATTAAGACCTGGTCTTGCCTGCGTAAAAATGACATCGCGGCTTACTTTAAAATAGATAAAAATCGCCGTTGCTACGATAATAGGCGATGTTAAGATGAGCAAACATAGTGCCCCCAAAATGTCAATCACCCTTTTTAAAAAATTTCTATACATCTATAAATTTCCTATAAATTTCTATATATCTTTTTGCGATTTGCTTCTCGTCAAACTCGCTAACCGCCCAGCTTCTGCCGTTTTGCCCAAGTCTAGCACAAAGTGCTTCGTCATCAAGCAAAATTTTTATCTTTCCAGCAAGATCATTTGCGTCTTTTACCTTGCATAAAAGTCCGTTGTAGCCGTCCTTTACTGCCTCATTGCAGCCTGTAACATCGCTAGCAACGACTGCTTTAGCCATACTCATCGCCTCTAAAACCGTTCTTGGAAAGCCCTCTTTGTAGCTAGGAAGTGCTAGCAAGTAAGAAGCCTTTAACAGCTGTGGTATGTCGTTTCTAGCGCCAAGATAACGTACTTTACCACCTTTTAAAAAGCTCTCATCTGCGGTTGATTTGTTGCCACTAAAGCCCTCGCCCACAAAGACAAATTCGCAGTTTCTGTAGCCATTTAAAATTTCAGCTGCCTCGTAAAATTCACGAACGCCCTTGTGCCACATGGCTCTTGCGATCATGAGAATCACCTTTTTATCGCCAAGATCAGCCGCCTGCGTGATGGCTGGGTCAAATTTGATAGTATCAACGCCGACACTTTTTATGCGGTACACTTTACTTTTATCTATCAAATTTTTTGAAATCATATAATCAGCGTCCGAGTCGTTTACAAATACGCAGGCATCAGCCTTAGCAAAGGAAAATTTATAAAGACTCTCCATGACAAAACGCACTGCCTTTATCTTAATATCATCATCGATATAAAAGCTGCCAAGACCTTCAACCAAATTTATCACGTGCTTTATGCCAGCGTTTTTAGCGGCAAACGTGCCAAAGACATTTGACTTGTGAGCGCCAGTTTGAAGCAGGTCTAAATTTAGCTCACCTAAAATTTGAGAAAGTTTTTTTGAGTTATTTATCACAGTTAGTGGATTTAGACTGGCTTTGTCAAGCTCGTAGGTAACGGAGTGAAAGCTTTTAGCAAGCTCATCAGTAAAATTTCCCTTTGGAGCGATAGCAAAAACTTCATGCCCCATATCTTTTAAAGCCTGCATTATTGGACGCCTAAAAAAGTGTATACTCATGTCAGCGTGGCTTAAAAACCCTATCCTTGCCATTTTTACCTCTTTAATTTATAAATTTTTGCCGCCCCATCAAGTATGACTGGCTCAAAAATTTTTGGATCGTACCTTTCAAGCACAAAAAGCTGGATGTATGCGCTATTTAAAATACTTTCATCAAGGATGATAAACCTGCCATAATCTCTCATAAAAATGACAGAAATATTTGAGCTTTCGTTATTTTTATACTCTTTGACATTTAGCTTGCCAGCCTCGTTATAATCAGTCTCTATGAAAGATTTAAGAGGCAAGATGTTGCCATCATAGATTAAATTTGTGACATCACTTGTGAGCGTAAAACCACCATTTAGTCTAATGCCATTTTCATTTTGAGAGATCGCTCTTGTGACGATAAAAAGGCCGTTGTTTAAATTTTTACCACTTTTTAGATCGATCTTGCTAAATTGCAAAATGGTCGGAAAAATACCAAGCATCCTATCTGGAAGATAGTAATAAATATCTCTTGTCTTTGCTGGCAGGCTAAAATTTGCCTCTTTTATATCGCTAAAAAACTGATCGATGCTTGCATTTCTCTCTTTTAAAATTTGAGCCAAATTGCCATTAAATCGCTCTTTAAAATTTCGCTCTGTGTACTCAACATCAAGCCTTGCCATATTTGCCGAGCTCATCTCATCGCTTCCAAGCGCAAAACTCACGGCAAAATTTTCACGCCCAAGGTGCTTTCCGCCGTCAATGAGCGTCTTAACATCGCTGTAATATCTGATCGGATATCCATAGTCCCACCACGCAACCACGTAGTCCTCGCGTCCTGCGATACCTTTTAGCTTATTTAAAATTTCAACCTCTTTGTGTACAAAAACTGGCTCAGCCTTGTAACCATAGATATGAATGAGCGCTGGAGTAAGAGCAAGCATGGTTATAAAGGCTCTCGCAAGATTTAGTACCGCTCCTTTTAGCTTTAAATTTGAAAGTATAAACTCCACCAAATAGCCAAAGCCAAGCGCCATAATAGGCACAGCATAAATAGTAAATCTAAGGCCACTTTTAAATGCTAAAAAGCCAAGTGCAAGCATGCCAAGCGAGACGGCAAATGAGCGGTGTTTGTAGCAAAAAAGAGCAACGCCAGCAAGTGAGATCAAAAATGTGATGATATTTGCGCTGATCCTCTCGCAAAATAGCGTAAAATCAACGATGCTTGACTCTTGGATGGTTTGATTGACATTAAAAAAGTGAAAGCTCATGCCTCCAACTTCAGGCGCATCTCTAAAGACGTAAAATTTAAGCTGAAAAATAATCGGATTTAGTCCGCCACGAATTACAAAAACAATAAAAACAAATGCCAAAATACCAAGAGCAATTTTTAAATTTATCACCTCTTTTTTAAAAAGACAAAACGCATAAATAGCGATGATAGCAATAAATTTAAGCGTTAGATCAAGATTTGAGATAGCAAGCAAAAGCAGCGAAATTTCAAGGTAAAAAAGTGGATTTTTCCTATCAAAAATGAGCGTGTAAAGTAAAAATAGCCCAGTTAAAATGCTAATAAGCGAAAATGCGCTCGCATACCACCACATATAAATAAGTGCGCTTAAAGGCGCTATTATTAGGCTATTTGTGTCCTTTTTCTCAAGCACCCTAACAAGTCCCCAAACGACAAAGACGCTAAGCGGGATGATGAGCATGTCGGTGTCGTAGTAACCTGCCATTGTGCGGTTGTAGTAGCTATTTGCGATCACTGCAAGAAGTGCAGCGATAAAGCCAGCAAATTTTAACTTATACTCATTTGCGATCAAGATGACTGGCATAGCGACAAGCGATGAGAAAAATACGCTCATATAAATCATCGCCGTCTCAAGCTTAACGCCTAGAAATTTTACGATCCAGTAAGTAAGTGTGGAAAGCGGATAGCCGTAGTAGCTAAGGTCGTTTTCTTGGTGAAAGCCAGCCAGCATATCCCTTGCGCCCTCGGCAAATGCGTAGCCGTCGTTTGTGCTGATCATTAGCTCGTTGTTCCAGAAAAATACCGGATATTCACTCGCCCAAAAGACCCAGTAGAGCCTACAAACCACGCTAAAAAGGACTGCGACAAATATCATCAAGTATAAAGAGTAATTTTTAAAAAACAAATTTTTATTCATTAGGATTTTCCAAAAAATTTATAAGCTTGCTCGCTATATTTTCACTATCAAAAAATTTAGCCCGATTATACGCAACCTTTTCAAAATTTTGCCTTATTTCAGGCGTATTAAGCACCTTTATCATCGCCTCTTTCATCGCATTTTCGTCATCAACTGGTACCAAAATACCAAACTCACTCTCGCCCAAAAGCTCCTTTGCGCCACTCTTATGTTCGGTCGAGATGATAGTTTTCTCGCATGCAAGTGCTTCAAGCAAGACATTTGAAAAGCCCTCAAAACGCGAAGCGCAAAGCAAGCAAGAGGCATTTTTTATGTGCCCAAAAGGATTTTTATCAGTGCCAAGAAGCTTTACTCGCTCGCCTACATTAAGCTTGTCGATTAAATTTTGTAGCTCGTCCTTTAAAGGTCCTTTGCCAAGGATGCCAAGCGTGGCTCGATGGTCGTTGATAGATGCGATTATTTTTATTAACATGGCTTGATTTTTACCGCTATCAAGGCGGCCTATGTTTATGAAAAATGGCTTAAAATCATCCTCAAGTGGCTCATCTTTTAGCAAATTTATAGTTTTTAGATCAAGGGCGTTATAAAGCACCTTTGTTTTAGTCTCACTCATGCCAAAATTTCGCACCAGATCCTCTTTATTGCCAGCTGCATTTGCGAGAATTAGATCAGCTTTTTTATAAAGATGAGTGAGTAAAAATTTATTAACTCGCCCGCTTAGATCGTTTTTATATAGGATCGACGGACAGCTTCGCTCGCTGATAACTAGCCTAGCCTTTAGCCCTAAAATTCTAGCAAGCCCAGCAATATAACAAGGGCGGTTCATAAGCACAAACTGCGTGTCTATGCCTAAATTTTGACAAAGTTTTTTATACTTAAAGGCAAGCATTGGCATTGCCAAAAAGAGCCTTGCAAGCTTCTTTAGCCCGTTCTCATAAGGATCGCTGTTTTCTATAAAGTGGATCTGCACCTCGCTTGGGATCTCATAGGCGATGACCTTGCTCATTAAGATGAGATGAACTTCATAACGTTTGATCAAAAATGGCAGTAAATTTGCCACATTTCGCTCAGCCCCACCAGGTCCCATCGAATATAAAAAAACGGCTAATTTTTTCACTTGCTAACAACCTTTTTTATAAATTCTCGCCACTGCTTGATGATGTTTTCTTTGCTAAATAAATTTGCACTTTCGCTGGCGTTTTTTGCTAGTTTTTGCCTTAAATTTTCATCTTTTAAAAGCATTTCAAGCTTATCTTTTAGATCATTTGCGTCGCCATTTTTAAAGATAAGTCCGTCCGTGCCGTCATTTATAAGCTCCCTTGCGCCCACGGTGTCACTGCTTAGCCTAGCGCAACCAAAAGCGCCTGATTCTATTAGCACATTTGAAAGCCCCTCGCTTCTTGAGCTAAGAGTAAAAATTTTTGCCTCGCTATAAAGCTTTGTGACGTCGCTCATATGGCCTAAGAATTTGATGTTAAGCCCTAAATTTGACGCCATTTGCTTTAGCTGTACTTCTTGCCTGCCACTGCCTGCGATCTTTATCTCCCAGCCATCAAGCAAGCTCTTATCTACCTTGCTAAGCGCCTCAAAATAGACATCATAGCCCTTTACCACCTCCAGCCTCGCCACGCTTAAGATGACGTTTTGCTTCTTGCAAATTTTAGGCATGTCGATAAAAAGTGGGTTGTGGATGACCTCGCAGTTTTTGACAAATTTATAGTACTCGTAGTCGCTTTTGCTTAGCACGCTTAAGCCATCTACAAATTTATAGGAAATATCACGCATAGCGCTTGCGATTTTGCTTTTTAAGTAGCTATGCTCGTGATGCTCGGTTGCTATTAGTTTGCTCCTTAGATCAGCATTTGCCAGCACACAAGCGACATTTGTCCAGTCGATAAAGCTCATTATAAGATCAGCTCTTTGCTCTTTAAAAAGTGCTCTAAGGGCGAGGATTTTCTTAAATTTTAAAGCGACACCTGAGCCAGTGACGTTAAGATTTATGATATTTATATTGTCACTAAATTTATAAAGCCCAAGATCCTCTTCAAGCAGGGCGATAGTGATCTCATTGTCCTTGCTAAGCTCATTTGCAAGCACATTTAGCACTCGCTCAGCTCCGCCATTTCTAAGTGCGGCGATGACAAAAAGAATTTTCACTTCACACCTCCAAGCCTTAAAAGCTCTAGCCATTTTTTATAAATTTGCTCCACGCTAAACTCATCAAGTCTAGCCCTTGCATTTTTGACAAATTCGCCCATTTTTGTCTCATCTTGGATCAAATTTGCAAGCTTTTTGCTCATCTGATCAGCGTCATTTATCTCGCAAAGCAAGCCATCAAAGCCATCTTTTATAAGCTCTTTTGCCCCGCTAGTTCTTGTCGCAACCCGCACGCAGTCGTAGTTTATCGCCTCTATCAAGGTGTTTCCAAGACCCTCGAAATTTGAGCAAGAAAGCAGCACCTTTGCTCTTTTATAAAGTGAGGCGATGTCGCTAACGTTGCCTAAGAATTCGATATTAGCGTCCAAATTTTTAGCTAAATTTTCTAAATTTGCTCTCTCACCACCATCTCCAGCGACAGCAAATTTATAGCCACATTGCTTTAAGCTTGCAGCCACTCTTACAAACATTTCGCAGTTTTTTATCTTATTTAGCCTGCCAACAAAGATGATTAAATTTTCTTTGGCAAAACTCTCACTGCGCACCTCTTCAAAGAGTGGGTTGTAAATTTTCATCACATTTTTGCAAAATTTTGAGTAGTAGCCACGATCCTCGTCGCTTAAGACGCTAAGTGCGTTTGCAAATGGATAGCTTATGCGTCTTAGCACCTTAAAGATCGCTCTTTTTGGTGCAAGATAGTTTGTGTGCTCGCTTATTATTATAGGCGTCTTTAACCCAGCTGAGCTAAAGAGTACCAAGGTATTTACGGCGTCTAAAAAGGATATTACAGCGTCAAATTTGCCCTCTCGTATGAGCGCTCTTAAGGCAAGCGCTTTCAAAACTCTCTTTTTTAAATTTCCAATTAAGCCAAGCTCATCAGCCCCAATGCCTAAATTTATGAGCTTCACGCCGCTTGCCAGCTCGTAAAATGGCTCATCCTTGTCAAATTTAACAAGGCTTACATCGTGATCCACGCTAAATCTTGATGCGATCACCGCGCAAACCCTCTCTGCACCGCCACTTCTAAGCGTTGATGTGACAAATAATATCTTCATACGCCAAACCTTTGTTTGATCTTTACTCTAAGCTTTGAAAGTGCTGGTAAAATGCCACTTGGAAGCGGACTAAGCAGCAAAAATATAAACGCCTCTTTACTAAATTTAATACTAAGGCTTTTAAAGATACACCTTAGCATAAGGCCATATTCGCCTGCTATTTTGGCATAGTAAGCGGCGTTTTTATACTGCAAGGCTAGAAATTTTGGCTCATGTTTGATAGCTATATCGTAGTGCATATTTGCCGTTTTTATGTAGGCGTTTGCTACGTTTAGAGCGTGTTTGCTGGCATTTAGCGTCGCACTATCGCTTCTTGCGATGCGGTAGATGTAAAGTGGCTTTTTAAGATAGAATACATTTTTTTCAAAAAAACGGATGTAAAGCTCATTTTCGCCGCCGAAACTGCTCTCATCAAACCTAAAATCATCTATAAATTCACGTGAAAAAAGCTTAAAATACTCCCCATTTATCCGCCCACAGTGATAATCAACCTTGCTCATCGCCCCACTCTTGTTATATGGGCTTCTACCAGCTATCATCTCGGTCATCACGCCATCTTTCTCGCAGATCGCGTCTGCAAAAACGCACGAATACTCGCCACTTTTTAAAATTTCATAGCACTCAACAATCGCCTCTGGCAAAAGTTCATCGTCATCGTCAAGCAAGCAGACAAACTCGCCTGTTGCGTTGTCAAAGCCGTTATTTTTGTTGCCATTTGGGCTCTTTTTGTGAGCGCTGTTTTTTACAAATTTGATCCTAGCGTCGTTAAAACTCTTGCAAATTTCACTCGCAATCTCGTCATCGCCGTCATCGGTTACAACTATTTCTAAATTTTTATAGCTTTGAGCTAGAGCGCTTTTTATGGCCTTTTTTAAAAGCTCTGGACGCTTATAAGTCGCGGTTACGATGCTGATTAATGGCTCGCTCATCTAGCTCCTTTTAAAAATTCTCTCATAGCCTTGAAGCTTTTCAAGCCGTGAGAAAAGTATAAATTTAATTGTTTTTATATATGCCTTTAAATTTGCGCTGTATCCTCTCTCAAGGCGCTCGCCCTCGATATTTGAGTCACTAAGATCAGTTGGATGTGCAAAAAGATCACAAAAATACATCTGCATATCATTAACACCAAGCAAATAGTCCCAAACATCGGTCGTGCAAAGCGCACGCTTATGAATTTCAAGCAAATTTTTAGCACTTTTTTTAGTTAGCACATAAGCCCCTGCTCTATAAATGCTTGAAAATGAGTGCTTTGAGACCTGCCAAAGTGGCCTACTTAGGCTAGTATCCACCTTTTTGCCGAAGGCGCTAAACCTGCCCTCTAGCCCATCTTGCATGCCGCATATCAGCACGCTATTTTCAGGCATCTTACTAGCTGCCAAAAATGCCTCTTTTATGGCATTATCATCTCCTATCACGTCATCTTCAAAGATGAGGGCAAATTTCGCCTCACTTGCCAAAAATGCCTCGTAAGCTTTTACGTGCGAGAGCGAACAGCCAACCTCTGCTGGGCTTAAAACCTTGCCGTAAGCTTTAAATGATGGCGAAATGATCTTATAGTACTCCCTCGCGTTTAGCTCCCTGCCATCAACTGCGTCTATTAGCTTAAAGCTATCATAAGAGCCAAATTTCTGCTGCAAAAGCTCGCGCCTTTTGGTATCTTTTGCCAAAGAGATCAGGTAAATTTCATTCATTTAAGACCTTTTAAATTTTTTTAAAATTTTACGCCAGACTATGCCTCGCTCGAAGGCATTAAAAAACAAAAAATATCCCAAAACATAAGCTGCGCCGGCGTATATCGCAGCAAAGATAGCAAATTTTCGCCAGTTATCTAAGCTCACAAAGTCCTTGCAGGCAAACATCGCAAGCACGCAAAGCGCAAAAACGGCTAAATTTTTAAAATAAACCCCGTAAAATGTGGTGAGTTTCACCTCTAAATTTAAAGCAGCATTTATGAGGTCAAAGCCAAGAATTCTTATGCTATAAAAAATGGCTGCGACGATGACGATGCCATAAACGCCGTAGTCACTAAATTTAAGTAGTGCGATCTGCGCTATGATCGTGCTAACGCCAAGGATGGTGTTGGCAATGGCTGGGCGGCGAAGCTTGTTTGTCGCGCTATCAAGGTTAAAAAGCGAGAAAACAAAGCTTATAAATACGATAGGCACTAGCGTGATCATCGAGACATTGTAGATAAATTTAACCTCATCTGCGCTCTTAAAAGGTAGCCAAAGCGTGTAAAAATCAAGCCCAAAAACGACGAAAAATGCGGCTGGAGCGCTCATCACAAAGGCGATCACCTTCATTGAAAATTTAGCCTCTTTTATGAGGTCCGTGATCAAATTTTTAGAGTAAAGCTCGACAAATTTTGGCGCAAAGATACCACTAAGCTGCGCTACAAAGCTCTCAAGTATGATAGGGGCGGCCTTGGCGACTGAAAGAAGGCCAGTGGCGTTTGCATTGACAAAAATGTTGCAGATAAAAAGATCCATGCCCGTTAAAAGTATGCGATTTAGCGCATTAAAGCTGTTCCAAATGCCAGAGCTTAAAAGCTCTTTTATCTTAGAAAAGTCAAATTTACTAAGGCTAAATTTTAGCTCCGGTGTGATGCGAGCTGACATAAAAATGGTGCTAAAAAAGACAAAAAGGCTAGCAACTAGTGCTGAAATGGCAATGTATGAGATAAATGGCTTAAAAAAGAAAAAGAGCGCCACGATGAGGGCTGCTAGGATCGCGCTTGAGATGGCGTTTCTGATGGAGAGTAGATAGAGCTTGTTTGTCACAAAAGCACAAACCGTCAAAACGCCGTTAAATAGCCCAACGCAGAAATTTATAAAGTAAAAAACAAGAGTCATTCTCACGTCAAAAAGTAAATTTTCAGGGACGTTTAAAAAGCTTTGCAAATTTAGTATAAAAACGGAGCTAAGCACCACGACTACGGCGCAAAATAAGATATTTACAACAAGAACTGATGAGTAGTAGGTGTTCGCAAGGCTTAGATCCTTTTTGTGCCATGCATGAGCGACAAAGCGCCCGCTGACCGAGTTTATGGCTACACTTACAACCGCTGCGTAGCTTACGATGGCGTTGCTAAGGCCCACAAAGCCAAAAGCCTCGTTGCCAAGACTTTTTAAGATAAATGGCGTAAGAAAGAAATTTATGCCCATTGATACGACAAAAACGACGATTGAGCTTATTAGATTGATTAGCATTAGATTTTTAACCTATAAATTTTTACACCACTTGAGATGACAAATGGCTCAAAGTATCGCTCATCAGCTCGCTCAAATATAAAAAGCTGTACAAAAGATGAGTTAAAAGCATTTTCATCAAGCAACAATATCCGCGCATAATCTTCCAAAAAAACCACATAAATTTTGGCGTTTTCATCTATGATTTTTTCATCTATTCGCAAATCTCTTCCAGCACCTTTTACCTTATAAAATGATTTTACGGCTATTTTCTCGTCGTTATGTATGATAAATTTTTGCTCATTTGTAGGCAAAGTATAACCATCTCCAAGGTCGATACTAGCTTCGCTAACGCCATTTAATGCACTAACATGATAAAAATTCTCTTTTTGCCTTTTATCAGTTGTAATATCAATATAGCTATATCTAAAGATATTTGGCGCGATGTCAATCATATTTGGCACAAGATAGTAATAAACCTCTTTTTTTGCAGCTGGCAGAGTGAAATTTTCGCTTTCAAGCTGACTCAAAAAAGTATTTATATTGCTTGTGTTGTAGTCTTTTAAAATTTTATCTATTGGCCTTACATTTTGCTCAAGTGAGATGTCATTATAAGTAACTGTCACTCTTGCAAGTCTAGCCGAAAATGCCTCATCTTTTCTCAAAGCAAGGCTAACAAAATAATTATTTTCGCCACCTTGTCTACCAGGATCGTTTAAAGTCATAACATCAGCAAAATACCTTATAGCATACCCGTAATCCCACCATGAAAATACATAATCATCGCGCTTTGTGACCTTTTTGAGCCCATCAAGCGCTACTGCTTCATCACGGCTAATTACAGTCTTTGGCCTATATGAATAAGCAAAATCTAAATTTATAGCAAGAGCGGCTACGGCAAAAACCAAAAGTGATAAATTTTTAATAGAATTTCTAAGATCAAATAAATTTAAAAAAAAATGCAAAAAATACCCAAAACCAAGCGCAACAAGTGGTGTTACGTACATAACAAATCTAACTCCACCAAAGAAAGAGACGAGTCCAAGTCCAAGCATTGGCAAAGTAAGTAAAAATGGACGAAATTTAAAGCAAAGTAGCAAGTATCCAATAATAGCTGCCAGTAATATAAGAATATTTCCTGACATGAAATATATAAAATACAAAGGACTAGCACTTTTTACTTCGCTGATGAAATTATACTCATTTATAAAGTGAAATTTATCGCTAAGAATTTCATTGCCTTTAAAAACATAAATACCCATCTTTGAAGTAATGAAATCAAAACCACCAAAATAGATAAAAACAGCTAGCATTAAAGTAAGAAAAATGGCTAAATTTCTAGCTGAGAGTAAATTTTTATATTTGCAAAAAAGAGAGAAAAACAAAGCAATAACTGCTAAATTTAAAACCAAAATTTTATTTGCTATTAGTGGATCTTTAGTAAAAACATTTGAGCTTACGATGCTTATAAACATAAAAAATATCGCTTGATAATTTTGCAATCTATCTCGCATAAAAACTAGCGTATATAGCAAAAACATAAAGAAAATGCTTAAAATAAGTGCATATGAGCTTTGATACCACCAAAGATAAAGCGATACAAAGACTCCAGGCAAAACGATAAATTTTTGTTCATTTGTGTTTAAAAGCCTGATCAAAAAATAGATGATAAAAAGTGCAAATGTGACATTTAACATGTCGCTATCAAAATATCCAGGCGATGTCCTTGAAAGATAGCTTGGCAAGATAACACTCATAAACGCTGCCACTGCCCCAGCTTTTAGCGCCTTAAGCTCATTTGATATCAAAACAACTGGAAGTGCGATAAGAGGAGCTAAAAAGACGCTCATGTAAAACATCACGCTTTCGATCTTAAAAGGTAAAATTTTGCAAATATAAAAAACTATAGTTGAGATTGGGTGATTAAAGGGGCTAAAGTCATTTTGCTGATGAAAGCCAACCAGCATATCTCTAGCACCTTCTGCGTAGTAGTATGCGTCATTTGTCGTAAGCATAAATTCGCCATTAAAGTAAAACTCTGGCATATCCTTTGCCCACAATACCCAGAGCATCCTAACCGCAAACCCAAACAGATAAGCGGCTAGAAATATAAGTAAAATTTTACAATTTATGCTTACTTTGTGCACTAAATTCCTTACAGCCTAGCGTCAGCCTCTGGGTAGATATTTTTTATATCATAAACTAAATGGCCTTTTAAATTTAGCTTTTTAAACTCATTGTGAGCTACGGCGATCACGATGCAGTCGTAGTCGTTTAGGTTATACTCTTTTACTAGATCAAAGCCGTACTCGTGTTTTACCTCAGCGCTATCGGCCCAAGGATCGGTCACATCGACCTTGCAGCCAAAGTCTTTTAGCTCATCAACCACGTCTATAACGCGAGAATTTCTTATATCTGGGCAGTTTTCTTTAAATGTCATACCAAGAACAAGCACGCGGGCTTTGTTGATAAGCACGCCTTTTCTTATCATTAGTTTTATCACTTGATCGGCTGCGTATCTGCCCATATCATCGTTGATACGGCGACCTGCTAAGATCATTTCAGGGTTGTAGCCTACCTCTTGAGCTTTGTGAGTTAGATAATATGGATCTACGCCGATGCAGTGTCCGCCAACTAGGCCTGGGCGGAAATTTAAGAAATTCCACTTAGTACCTGCAGCCTCAAGCACGTCAATAGTGTTGATATGAAGCTTTTCAAAAAGCATCGCAAGCTCGTTTATAAAGGCGATGTTTATGTCACGCTGAGTGTTTTCGATGACCTTTGCAGCCTCGGCTACTTTGATACTTGAAGCTTTGTGAGTGCCAGCTGTGATGATCGAGCGATAAATTTCATCGACCTTATCAGCGATCTCTGGAGTTGAGCCACTTGTGATCTTTTTGATCTTTGTTACAGTATGCTCTTTATCACCCGGGTTTATGCGCTCTGGTGAGTAGCCGCAGAAGAAGTCTTTGTTAAATTTCAAACCGCTTTTTTCAAGAAGTGGCACGCAAATTTCTTCTGTAACGCCTGGATAAACGGTGCTTTCATAAACAACGATGTCGCCTTTTTTAAGCACTTTTGCCACACTCTCAGTCGCTTTTACGACTGGAGTTAGATCAGGGCGCTTGTTCTTATCTATCGGAGTTGGAACGGTCACGATGAAGAAGTTGCAACTTCTAATATCATCTAAATTTAGGCTAAATTTCATGCCATTATCGATCGCTTTTTTCATCTGCTCGTTGCTAAGTTCAAGCGTTCTGTCATACCCAATTTTAAGCTCCTCTATACGTTTTGCATTTACATCAAAGCCCACTACTTCGTACTTCTCGCTAAAAGCTGCTGCAAGTGGAAGTCCCACATATCCTAGTCCAACTACTGCTATTTTCATTTATTTTTTCCTTTCTTTTTTGCTTCTATCTTTTTTACGCGTTCGTACATTCTTATTTCCGCACTTACGCCTTTTGGAGTTATGATTCTAATAGGGCTAACGCCTGGTAAAATTTTAGTGAGCTCATAATAAACCCGCCTCTTTTTCTTTCTGTCCTTGCAGAGCATCATCGTTTGCGCTAGCTCGTCACCGCCATTAAATTCGTAATAAATCCCACGCGCGTCCTCTTTTTCCTCGAGCTTTCCGCCGAGCAAAAAGGCGAAGTTGCAGTCGATTTCTATCTCTTTAAAAAACGCGACTTCGTATTTAAAATAATCAGGCGGCATCTTTGAGATAGGTAACTCAAAAATATTTTCCTCGGTTTTTGGCGCATTTTCGCCTGCAAAAAGCGCAAATGGAAGCACGCAAGCTGCGATAAAAAGTAAAATTTTTCTCATGCCTTTACTCCGATTTGGAAATACTTAAATCCATGCTCAGCTAAAATTTTAGCGTTATATTGGTTACGTCCGTCAAAAATAACGGCATTTTTTAGCCTCTCTTTGATCTCCATAAAATCAGGCGATCTAAACTCACTCCACTCGGTTACAAGCACCATAGCATCGGCGTTATTAAGCGCGTCATATTTATTTTTAGCGTATTTTACATCTAAATTTGGCATATATTTTTTAGCTTCTTCGCTTGATTTAGGATCATATGCCACCACTTTCGCGCCAGCTTCGTCTAAAAGCTTTATCAATGTTAGCGAGCTAGCTTCGCGCATATCGTCTGTGTTTGGTTTAAATGCAAGCCCCCAAAGAGCGATCGTCTTGCCCTTTAGATCGCCACCAAAGAAGTTATAAATTTTATCAAACAGTACTCTTTTTTGGGCCTTATTTCTTGACTCGACTGCGTTTAGAAGCTCTGGCTCAAAGCCATTTTGTCTAGCTGTGTAGATGAGTGCCTCAACGTCTTTTGGAAAGCAGCTGCCACCGTATCCGCAGCCTGGATAGATGAAGCTATATCCGATCCTTGAGTCGCTGCCGATGCCTTTTCGCACCAAATTTACATCAGCGCCCACGCGTTCACAGATATTTGCTATCTCGTTTATAAAGCTTATTTTGGTTGCCAGCATCGAATTTGCAGCGTATTTTGTCATCTCGGCTGACTTTACATCCATACAAATGAGCCTGTCGTGATTTTTCATAAATGGCTCGTAAAGCTCTCTCATCACGCTAAAGCCCCACTCACTGCTAGCCCCGATAACTACGCGGTCTGGCTTCAAAAAGTCCTCAACTGCTGCACCCTCTTTTAAAAACTCTGGGTTTGAAACGACTTCAAATTTAACCTCTACATTTCTCTTTTTAAGCTCAGCCTTGATCACCTCATGCACCTTAGCTCCAGTACCCACTGGAACGGTTGATTTATCGACTACGATTAGCGGTTTGCTTAAATTTTCTCCGATCGATTTTGCCACCGAGAGGACATATTTTAAATCCGCCTGTCCATCAGCGCCCATAGGCGTACCCACCGCGATAAATAACACATCTGCATGCTCTAGCGCCTCAGTTATCTGCGTGCTAAATTTAAGCGAGCCATTTTTGTAGCACTCACTTACGATATCAGCAAGCCCTGGCTCATATATCGGCACGACACCGTTTTTTAGTGCCTCGATCTTTTTTTCATCGACATCGACGCAGATCACGCTGTTGCCCATTTTGGCAAAGCATGCGCCACTTACTAGTCCAACGTATCCGGTTCCAATCACAGCTACTTTCATGCTTATCCTTAAATTTTCTTTTCCCACTCAAGGGCGGTTTTTATGATGAGAGCTAGATCATCTCTTTTTGGCTTCCAGCTTGTTAGCGAGCGTAGTTTGCTTGCGTTTGAAATGAGGATAGCTGGGTCGCCGTCCCTTCTTGGCGCATTTAGCACTTTAAAATTTACTCCACTTACTTTTTTTGCGGCCTCGATGACCTCTTTTACACTAAATCCCCTGCCGTATCCCACATTAAAAGTTTCGCTACCATTTTTGCCAATATACTCTAGTGCGCTGATGTGAGCGTCTGCTAGGTCGCTAACGTGAATGTAGTCTCTTACACATGTGCCATCTTTTGTTGCATAGTCATCGCCAAAGATACCCATGCTATCGCGCTTACCAAGTATAGTTTGCACAGCTACCTTGATGAGATGTGTAGCGTTTGGATAGTTTTGACCGATAAGTCCCTCTTCGTCCGCGCCTGCCACGTTGAAGTAGCGAAGTATTGCAAATTTAAAATTTTCATTTGAAGCAGCATAGTCTTTGATGATCTGCTCGCTCATAAGCTTACTTCTGCCGTATGGATTTATCGGGTTTGTAGGCGTTGTTTCGCTCACCTCTGCCACGTCTGGCTCGCCATAAACTGCAGCAGTTGAGCTAAATATAAATTTATTTACATTGTAAGTTTTTGCGTATCTTAGCACCCTCGCAACGTTTGCAGTGTTGTTTAGATAGTATTTTAGTGGCTCGCTCATGCTCTCAAAAACCTCGATAAACGCTGCAAAATGGATGATCGCATCAAATTTGCCATTAGCAAAAATTTCACTTAGATCATCTTCTAGATTTGCGTTTATAAATTTAAAATTTCCGATTTTTTGGAGCGCCTCAAGTGCTTTTTGTGAGCCTTTGCAGAGATTGTCGATGATGGTTATCTCATCATTGCCTTGCTTTAAAAGTGCTTTTACTACGTGGCTGCCGATGTATCCAGCACCACCTGTTACTAAAATTTTCAAGTTTAAGCCTTTCGTAAAAAGTGGTTAATTTTATCAAAAATAGGGTAAAGCAAAAGTAAAGCAAGGCTTTTGAATAAATTTTAATCTTCTCTAACCCTTAAAAATATTGGAAATCTTGGCTTGCCATTAGAGGTTAAATTTTGAAATTTATATGTGATGATAGAGCCTATCTTTGGGGGATTTGTGCGCTGCTCGTCGCTTAGTCCTGAGCCTATTTTAAAGATAGTGCCAGATTTTGGCTCGCCAGCTTTTTCTTCGTCATCTTTGCCACCAAGCGCTTTACAGGTAAGCGAGCCAGCAAATTTTACGTATTTGCCGCTGCCTTTATTTATAGCGATTACTTCACACTCGGCATCTTTAAATTTTTTAAATTTCAGTGCATTTTTACTTCTTTTTCGCTCGTACGGTGCATTTGGCTCACGCACCACTGCTCCCTCGCCGCCTTTTGCGATGATACTTTCAGTAAATTTCAAAAATTGAGCGTTATCACGCATTTTTATCTGTTTTATGATGATCAAATTTTGATTTGGCTTATTTTTTAGAAATTTAGCTAAAACTTCAAGACGGTCAAGCAAGCCACCACTTGCCTCAGGCACGTCGAAAATGTGAAATTTAAGCCTGCCCCACGCTTTTTCATAGGGCAACTTATCCATAACGGTCGCTTGAATTTCTTCAAATTTAAGCTCCTTTGAGTAAAGCTCACCATCGAGCGCAAATTTAGGAAAATTTTTAGTAAAACTTAGCGGTGCATTTAGCTTTTTGCCCTGTCTTGAGAGTAAATTCTCTCCGTCCCAGTAGGCACGCACGCCATCAAGCTTCTCGCTAGCTAGCCAGCCACTGACATTTTGATCTTTATACTCGCTAAGGCGCAGCAAATCAAGAGAAAATGCAAAATTTAAAAGGACTAAAACCGCAAAAAATATTCTAATCAAGCTTTTGCCTTGCAAAAACAATAATCCATATGATCATCTACAACGCCCACACTTTGCAAAAATGCATAGGTGCTAACAGAGCCTAAAAATTTAAACCCTCGCTTTTTTAGCTCCTTTGCCACAAAGTCTGACATCGGCGTAGTGGCTGGCACTTGTTTGATATCTTGATAGTGATTTATGATCTGTTTGCCGTCAAATTTGGAATCAAATTTTTTTAATAAATATCCCCACAAATAGTCATAAAAGCTACCAAATTCTTTGGTTACGGATAAAAATGCAAGGGCATTTGCAGAAAGTGATTTTAGTTTTAATTGGTTACGAATCAGCCTCTCATTTTGCATAAATTTAGCTATCTCAGCCTCGCCGTAATGCTTGATCTTCTCTGGATCAAAGCCATCAAACGCCTCTCTCATGGCCTCTCTTTTTTGAAGCACTCCATGCCACGAAAGTCCCGCCTGAAAGCCTTCCAGAACTATCATTTCAAAAAATTTTCTATCATCTTTTATGGCTTTGCCCCACTCGTTATCGTGGTAAGCTATATCAAGCTCGCCTTTTGCCCATTCACATCGCCTCATCTGCGTTCCCTAAATCTCAACTCCGTAAAACTTGCAGTACCACTCAACAAATTTAGCTACGCCGTCATTTACTTTTGTATTTGGCTTATAGTCAAAGTCAGCCACCAAGTCGCTCACATCAGCAAATGTCGCTGGCACGTCGCCTGCTTGAAGTGGGAGAAAATTTTTCTTGATCTCGCGGCCGATCTTTATCTCAACTGCTTTGATGTAGTCCATGAGCTCGACTGGGCTGTTGTTACCGATATTATAGACCTTAAACGGCGCTTTTGAAGTGGCAGGATCTGGATGCTTTGCGTCCCAGTTTGGATTAGGCTTAGCAGGGTTATCTATGCACTTGATGATACCCTTTACGATGTCGTCCACGTAGGTAAAGTCGCGCTTCATCTTGCCGTAGTTAAAGACGTCGATAGTTTTATCTTTAAGCGCAGCATCAACAAACAAAAATAGCGCCATATCAGGACGTCCCCATGGTCCATACACCGTAAAAAAGCGAAGTCCAGTCGTTGGCACATTAAATAGATGGCTATAAGTGTGCGCCATCATCTCGTTGCTCTTTTTGGTCGCTGCGTAGAGGCTTATAGGGTGATTTACCGCCTCGTGCGTAGAAAATGGCATGTTTTCATTTAGGCCATAAACCGAGCTTGAGCTTGCATAGACTAAATTTTTGATCTCATTGTGGCGGCAGCATTCGAGGATATTCATAAAGCCTGTGATGTTGCTATCGATGTAGGCTTTTGGATTTATGAGCGAGTAGCGAACGCCAGCTTGTGCGGCTAAATTTACCACTACATCAAATTTCTCTTTGCCAAAAAGCTCTTTCATCGTCTTTTCATCAGCGAGGTCTGCTTTTATAAATTTTAAATTTGGATGTGTTTTTGAGACGATAAGCTTGCCGTAGTCTATCTCGCTAGTCTCAAAGCCAGCCGTTTTTAGGCGTGCAAGCTTTAAATTTACGTCGTAATAGTCATTTATCACGTCATATCCAACGACATCATCACCTCTTTTTGTAAGGGCGTTTGCCAAGTGAAATCCTATAAATCCAGCTGTTCCAGTTACTAAAATTTTCATATTTTTCCTTTCATTTTTGGCTTATTTTAGTGCAAAAATGTAAATTTACGTATTTAGATCAGGGTAGTCCCAAGCGTTAAATTCAGCTTTCAAATCGTCATTTTCCAAACCTTTGCAACATAACCACTCAAGCCCTGCACGTCTTTCCATAACGACCTCTTCGTCAAGTCCAGCAACCTTTTTGCCATTTATCCTTGCGTCCACACACGCCCAGTGGTAGCGATAAACTAGGTCGAGTTTGCTTAAAATTTCATCCAAACTGCGCAGTTTTGAGCGGTTTTTGAGCCCACCCTCTCTAAAGACGTCCATCACTAAATCACAGTCGCAAATTTTATCCATCTCTCCGATATCTTTAGCTATGCCAAGTGCCCAAAGCAAGATCCAAAGTGACTCATACTTCCAGCCCATATTTACGGCCAAATTTATATCGGCTCTACCCTCTACGACCTCTTTTTCTTTTACACTTAGGTCATTATAAAAATCGCCCAAAAAGTCTTTAGCCCAAGCTATCTCATCTTCGCTTAAGTGGCCATTGTCACGAATCGTACAAGCGCACATGATCGCTGTAAATGAGCAAACCGCACGAGCAATGATCTCATCAATGCTTCTTGGCGTAACTTCACTATTGTCATACCTTAGTGGCAGGCTCTCAAGCACAGCCACACCCTCTTTTTTTAAATTTTTTATACTCTCATCTTTTCTTTGTTGTGCTGTTTTTGGCATATCCGCACCTTTTTTAAAAATATCAAACACTCCCATTTTTATCCAAAAAACTCAGCGTTAAATTTCTCTTCGTTAAAATTTTTACCTAAAAATTTACAGGCTTCGATCATATCAGTTCTTGCTATTTCAAAGCAACTCGTAGCCCCAGGGCTTGGAGTCATATTAAAACTTATGCCCTCGCCTGTGCTTATCTTGCCCTCGCCAAGCTCAAGGCACTTTTTATTACGGTCGATAACTTGCGGTCTTACGCCGCCAAAATTTACAGCATAGCTTAGGTCATTTTCACTTAGGCTTGGCACAATCTTTCTGGCATCTTTTACAAATTCTTTTTTATTGATAAATGGCACTTCAAATAAGAAATTTCTTAAAATATAAGATCTGATGTCGCTATCTTTTAAGAGATTTGTAAAGACTTCAAAGATATTTTTATCAAATTTTAGGCATTTACAAAAGTCAAAAAAGCTTGAACAGCCGTGGTATCTCTCTAGTTTTGGTATGACTAGAGCTGTTGGTCCAAAGCGAGTGTTTCCATTAGCTAGGATATCTGGATCGCCGTGAAGCGCGGCAAATGGTAGCTTATCGTTTTGTACCATATAAACTTTGCCGTTTAGTAAGCGTTTTTTTGCGAAATAAAAGCTTCCAGCAACGGGCAGTGTGCTAAGATGAAGCCCATAACCCATCTTGTGAGCTAGAAATAGCGAATGCCCTCCAGCATCTACTACAACGTAGTTTGCAGTGATCACCTCGCCATCATTTATCTTTATGTGAAATGTATCGCCCGCCTTTTTTATATCAGTTACTTCTGAGTTTAGGCTGATCTCATAACCATCTGCGCCTAAATTTAGCGCATTTTGCACAAGAGAGTTTGCTAAGCCACCAAAGTCCATCGTCGTAAACTGCCCATTTTGCGTGCCTATGGCGATGATGTTTTCTGGCCTCTCATTGCCATTTGCGTCAAAAACGACGTTTGGCTCGATTTGTTTTAACTGCTCTTTATCATAAATTTCAAGGTAAGGAAAAAGCTCTTTAAAACTCTCATATCTCTCTTTCATGCGCTCTACTTCGGCATCTCCGATAGCTAGTGCCATCTTTTGATGAGCGAACATATACTTGCCATCAAGATTGTATTTTAGAGCATATTTTACTGGCATATTTGCCACACGAGAGACTTTTTTTGCCTTTTCTAGTGTGTAATTTGTCTCGATATCGCCACAATGAATGGTTTGTGAGTTGCCTTTGCCGTTTGAATTTAGAGTAGCTACGCCGTCATATTTTTCTAAAAGTGCAACCTTTTTTATATCACTAAATGCAGCCAACTCGTAAAAGAGCGCCGTCCCGCTAATGCCTGCTCCGACAATTACCACTTCAAAGTGCTTCTGCCTCATTTTTTCTCCCAAAAAAGTTTAGTCGCCAAAATGATACTATATTAATTTTAAAACAAACAGCATAGTGAAAAAAGCTAGAATTTTTATATAAAAGAAAAATTTGGCAAGGCTTTCACCTTGCCACAAAGTTAAAATTTATAAGATACGTTTACTTTGAAATTTCTACCCGGCTCCCAGTCTACATAGTCTGGATTGCCTGTATAATCAGCCATTCTTTGAGACTGCGAAGCATAAGTTTTATTAAAGAGGTTGTAAATTCCAGCATTTATCTCTAGCCCTTTAAATTTGCCGCTACTTGGCGTATAGCTAGCATAGATGTCGCTAACTGCGTAGCTTGGTATCTTAGCGCTCTTATCATTACCGGCTGAGACGGTATTTTTTGATGCAAAGTAGATTAAGTTGTAGCCTATTAGCGTATCGATCCTTGAAAATGCGTACTCTGCGTTAAATGTGTATTTATCGCCCTGATCGCGGTAGCCGATAACGTTTGAGGTATAGTATCCGCCCCTTTCTGTGTTTGCAACTCTATCTTTATATTTTACCTTTTGATGAGTGTAGCTAGCAGCTAGGCTTAGTGCGTCTAAATTTAGCCTTGCAAGTAGCTCAACGCCACTTATATCAGCTCCACCAGCATTTATACGTTTAAAAATAGTTGTTGTATTTGGCAGCATTCCAATTTTATAAGAGCTGTTATCTACGATTAAGTTTTTATATTTTGTCATAAAGTATTTTGCAGAGAGGCTATATGAACTAGCTTCGCTTATATCACCATGATATTTAAGACCAGTTTCGTAGCTGTTTCCAGTTGTAGCTTTTAGATTTTTGTTGGCTTCAAAATTTTCTGCCATACTAGCATACATAGACTCCATGACATCAGGCCCTCTAAAGACTCTTGCATAGCTTGCAAAAGCGTTAAGACCTTTAAGTATCTCATAATCAAGTGCAAGTGCTGGGGTAAATTCATTGTATTTATAAGTGTAGCTCTTTACATTTCCGGCTCTACCATCGTAGCTTTTTAGCTCGTGATGAGTGTATCTGATGCCTGGAGTAACAGTTAACGAACTAAAATTTAGCGCATCTTCTGCGTAGATAGAGTAGTTATTTACTTTTTCAGGATAGTGATTATTTGGCTTGTTAAAATTTTTACTTTGGTAAAACTCAGCGCCGTATCTAAGCGTCTGCGTCAAAGCGCCGGTCTCGACTACGCTTTTAGCCTTTGCATTTATACCGTTTGTTTTTACGCCTAAAATTTTTAAGACCGGGTCATCTTTTTTATGCTCGGTATTGTATACCGTTACATCTAAATTTAGAAGATCGCTTGGTTTGTACTCGTATTTTAGCGTTGTAGTATCACGTTCATATTTTCGGTTATCAACAGGAAATTGACCAGTATACCAGCTGCCAAACTCGGCTCTCATTGGATACATGCCTTTAAATTCATTATGCTCTCTTGAGATAGAAATTCTATGCGCATCAAGGAAGCTGTAACCAAGCTTTAAAAGATAGCTAAGATCGTTTCCGTCGCCGCCTATCTTTCTTTTGTTGCCGCTTTTGCCGTAGTCGTAGCCCTTGTGATTAATAGCGGCTATAAAATCAAGCCCTTCAACCGGCGCGGTAAAGAGCATAAGGCCTTGAGAAAATTCGCTGTTATTTGAGGCGTATCCTGTCTTTATCTTTGCGCCGATGATCTCACCATCATCAAGCAAGTCTTTTGCATCAACCGTTTTAAAGGCGACCGAACCGCCAAGTGCACCTGAGCCGTTTACCACTGATCTTGAACCAACCTCGACATCAACAGCTTTTATAAGATCTGGATCGATCAGCAAGTCAGCGTTGTGGTGAAATGTATTTCCGTTTTGTTTTGCGCCATCTATCGTGATATTTAGACCGCGGTCGCTCACGCCCCTCATGTAAATTTTTTGATTCATGCCGTTTGTTCCGCCTACGTAAACCCCAGGGATGTCTCTCATCACGTCTTTTACTAGGCTAGCGTTTCTAGTTGAAATTTTGATGTCATCAACACCATATCCGCCACTACTACTTGTTACCTCAACTCCGCTTAATACGCTCTAGTCTGCCCCATTTGCACAAACTGCTATGCTTGCTGCAAGAGAGAGTTTCAATAAGCTTTTAAATCTCATATTTCCTCCTAATTTGGTTATTAAAATTACTATTTTAATTTTATAGCATAATTTTGAGATTGAATATTATAATTTTAAGTATAAATTTTGGATAAATTTTTGAGTTTTTTGGCAAAAATATAAACTATTTTTAAA
>NZ_PPCE01000007.1 GCF_002913715.1 Campylobacter concisus
TGAGCTGGAATTATATATGAGCAATACTTAAAGATAGTTGAAATAATTAGGGAATTTGAGAAAAATTTGTTGGCGATTAAAAATTTTAAGTTATGTATTTTTATTATAGGTTTATAGGGTTTAGTTTTTGAAATATAAATTTGGAGAGTTTTTGCTCTCCATCATATTAAACATTAAATTATATGAACTTTTACACAATCTCTATTAATAAGCCGCGATAAGCTCTATTTCCACAAGTGCGTCTTTTGGCAAGGTCTTAACAGCTACTGTACTTCTAGCAGGATAAGGCTCTTTAAAAAATTTAGCATACACAGTATTTACTTTAACAAAATCCGCCATATCTGCTAGAAATATTGTAGTCTTTACAGCATTATCAAAAGTAAGTCCTACTTCAGTCAAGATATTTTTTAAATTTTCAAGTGATTGCTCAGCTTGGGCCTCTACGCTACTACCTGCAAACTCACCCGCTGGTGTGACACCAAGCTGACCTGAGATAAACAAAAATCCATTTACGCTAATAGCTTGAGAATATGGCCCGATCGCTTGTGGAGCATTTTTTGTTGAGATTTGTTTTTTCATATTTTCTCCTTTTGAAATTTTTTAAAATCCTACTATAAATTTTCTAAATTTTTAGTCTCCAAAAGCTATAATGGGCAAAATTTCAAAAGGATGAAGATGCAAAATATACTCGCACCAAATGAGTTTTTAGATGATTATGTGCTCGGTGCTGAATTGGCTAAAAATGCCGGCATCTCATCAAATGCTTATCTTTTTTGGAAAAACGTCATAAGTGCTAAATTTGAAAACTCAAGAATAGTTTTTCTTAGAAAAGATAGCATTCCAGTCAAATTTCAAAACATTATAAAAACCTGCACACCTTTAAATGGCCTTATTCCAACAGGCGTATTTTGCTCTTTTACCTCGCTTGCCCCATCTCATCTTGTAGCAAAAAATGGCTCTAAGATCTACGAGCTCTTTAAATTTCATGAGATTTGCGGTATCAAATTTATAGACTTGAAGAAATTTTATGATGATTTTAATCTTAGCTATTCTTATAGAATTTACATTGAAAAGTGTAAATTTTTCTCACCTGCTCCATTTGAAAAACGCATAAAATTAACTGAAACGATGTGTCTTGGATATTACTAAAAGTCCGCTAGCTAGCTTGCTAGCGGGATAAATTTATATCTTTTTGTAAGGTGCTTGGCCAACTTCGTAGAAGTTATTGCCCTCGCAGTCAATGGCAACTATTGCTGGAAAGTCCTCAACTGTAAGCCTAGCAACTGCCTCTGGTCCTAGCTCTGGATAAGCTAGCACTTCATATTTTTTGATACTTTGACTAATGAGTGCTCCAATACCACCGATAGCAACCATATAAACACAGCATGATTTTTCCATAGCCTCGACTACTGCGTCACTCCTGTAGCCTTTACCGATCATACCATTTATACCAACTTCATTTATCATAGTTGGGGTGTATTTATCCATTCTGCCGCTTGTTGTTGGGCCTGCTGCGCCGATAGCTTGATTTGGCTTAGCTGGAGTTGGTCCGACGTAGTAGATAGTCTCACCCTTTAGTTCAACTGGTAGTTTTTCGCCGCGTGCTAAAGTTTCAGTAAGTGCCTTATGTGCAGCGTCACGAGCCGCTATGATAGTGCCTGATATTAGGACATTGTCACCTGCCTTTAGGCTCTTTACCACCTCTTTATCAAATGGTGCTGTTATTCTTTTTACTTCTGACATTTTCTCTCCTTAAAGCTCAGCGTCTGCGTGGCGTGCAGCATGGCAGTTAATGTTTATAGCAACAGGAAGACCTGCTATGTGGGTTGGATACCACTCGACATTTACTTTTACGGCAGTAGTGTCACCACCAAGTCCTTGAGGACCAACACCAGTTTTGCAAGCAAGCTCTAGTAACTCATCTTCTAATTTAGCATATCTTGGATCAGAATTTTTACTATCGACCGAACGAACAGCCGCTTCTTTTGCCAAAAGTGCTGCCTTATCCATCGTACCACCTATGCCAACGCCTATTGTTAGCGGAGGACAGGCATTTGGTCCAGCGTATTTTACAGCCTCCAAAAAGACTTTTTTTACACCTTCTATACCATCAGCTGGCACAAGCATTTTTAAAACTGATTTATTCTCACTACCAAAACCTTTTGGAGCTACTTTTATCTTCAGCTTATCTCCTGGCACGATTCTAGTGTGAATGACGGCTGGAGTATTGTTTGTGGTATTTTTTCTTTCAAAAAGTGGCTCAGCCACGACTGACTTTCTTAGGTAGCCCCCAATGTAGCCTTCCGCAATGCCCTCATTTATCGCATCTTCAATATAGCCACCCTCAATATGCACATCTTGGCCAATCTGCACAAAAACAACCGTCATACCGGTGTCTTGGCAGATAGGTGCAACGCCCTCTTCTGCAAGCTTAGCATTTTGTAAAATTTTGCCCAAAATGTCTTTGCCTAGTGACGAGCTTTCATTACTTTGAGCCTTTGTAAAAGCAGCCTTTAAATCTGGCGTCACGACATAACAGGCCTGTTTGCAAAGCTTAGCGACAACTTCTCTTATATCTTTTACATTTATTATTCTCATCTTTACTCCTCGTAAAAAACAATTTTTAATTATATTAACTATATTTAGAATTTAAGATTAAATTTTACTGCTGGATATCTACTCGAAAAAATTTATATGAGTTTATTTTGTTTGGCCACAACTAGAAGGCTTATCTGAAACAAAAATTTAATGAAACAAGTGGTGGTGAAATTGAGTCTAGAGCATCACAATATTGATAGAAATTTACATAGCATGGCTTATTTAAGCCATAAATATATAAATTTAAGACTGAATGCTTTCCTCTTCATTTTTTATCTTTTTTCTAACTTTTACACGTGAGATACTGGCTCCATCCATCTTTCTTACTTCGTAGTAGCAGTTTTCATCCTCGATCTTGTCCCCAACTACTGGCAAACGACCGATTAAGTTGAAGACATATCCACCGATTGTAACTTGATCTGTCTCTTCGTCAAAGCTTATACCAAGAACCTCTTCAACGCTCTCTAGATCATATCTGCCTTGAAATTCATAAATATTGTCATTTATCTTTTTATAGTGCTGATCAACTTCATCGTGCTCATCATTAAAATCACCAAGCACCTCTTCCATGATATCTTCCATCGTAAGAAGTCCAGCCGTGCCGCCATACTCATCGACTACGAGCGCAGCTGAAATTTGTTCTTTGTTCATCATCACAAGCACTTTTGAGATAGAGAGGCTCTCAGGCACGATGACAAATTTACGCACGATCGCGTCAAAGCTCTTCTCTTTATCCTCGCTAAAGTGCAGCTGTAAGATATCTCTAATGTGTATCATGCCCAAAATGATATCTTTTGAGCCGTCTATATAAGGATAGCGAGTATATTTTGACTCAAAAACGACTTGTAAATTTTCTTCAAAGCTCTTTTGTTTGTTTATACAGATCATGTCGCGTCTTGGCGTCATAACCTCTTTTGCGACCGTGTCACTAAAATCAACTGCATTTTTGATAAGCTCAGTCTCAAAACTATCAAGTACGCCACCCTTTAAGCTCTCGCCAACGATGATCTTGATCTCCTCTTCAGAGTGCGCTAGCTCATTCTCTTTTGCTGGCTGGATGCCTAAAATTTTAAGTCCAGATGTAGCTAGGATGTCAAAAAGCTTTATGATAGGCGAAAATAGTATCCAGAAAAAGTGAAGCGGACGAGCGATTTTAAGCACTGCTGATTCTGATCTGGCTATGGCGACTGACTTTGGCACAAGCTCGCCCATAACGACGTGAAGTAGCGTAATAAGCGTAAATGCGATCGCAAAGCCGACTGTATGAACTAAGATATCGCTAAGATTAAAAACATTTTTAAGTGGGGCTTCTATGAGCCTTGCGACTGCTGGCTCACCGATCCAACCAAGGGCGAGTGAGCTTAGTGTGATGCCAAGCTGAGTGGCACTAAGATAAGTATCAAGCTTGTTTGACATCTCAAAAGCAAGCTGAGCATTTGGCTTTTTCTCCTTTATAAGCTCTTCAAGTCTAGACTTACGAACTTTAACAAGAGAAAATTCTGATAAAACAAAAAAGGCATTTAGTAAAATGAATATAATGGCAAGTATTACCATTAAAAGCGAATTATCGCTACTGGGGTTCAATTATGATCCTTAAGAGTTAAAAATTTTTGCCTGATTATAGCGAATTTATATTTAGCGGTCAAATTATCCACGCCCAAAAGTAACAACATTTCTTAAATTTAAGATTTATAAAAAGTTCTTAAATCATATTTTGATAACATTGTTTTCATCACTAAATTTATGGATTTTACAATGAGCAAAAAGAATTTTTCATCGCGCTGGGCATTTATATTGGCCTGTGTTGGATCAGCAGTTGGCATGGCAAATGTCTGGGGCTTTCCTTATAAACTTGGCACAAATGGCGGTGCAGCGTTTTTACTCATCTATGTTTTTTTCATAGCTCTTTTTTCATACGTTGGTCTAAGTGCAGAGTATGCGATCGGCAGACGTGCAAAAACTGGCACACTTGGCTCATATAAATACGCATGGGAGAGTAGAAATTTAGGCATTGTAGGCAGTATTATTGGCTGGCTTCCGCTTGCTGGCTCACTTTGTATAGCCATCGGCTACGCAGTCATCATCGCCTACGTACTAAAAGCCCTTACTCAGGCACTTACTGGCTCATTTATGAGCGTTGATACGAACGTTTGGTTTAACTCATTTGCACTTCAAGATTACTCAGTCTTGCCTTATCATTTTATCATCGTTGTTGGCACGCTTCTTACACTATTTTTTGGAGCAAAAAGTATCGAAAAAACAAATCAAATAATGATGCCACTGTTTTTTGTATTGTTTAGCATTTTGGCTATAAATGTTGCGATGCTGCCAAATGCATTTGATGGATATAAATTCCTTTTTATTCCTGACTTTAGTAAGCTTGCAGACCCGATGGTATGGGTTTCTGCGATGGGTCAAGCCTTTTTCTCGCTCTCTATCACAGGATCTGGCATGATAGTTTATGGAGCGTACCTTTCAAAAGATGAAGATATCGTTGAAAGTGCTAAAACTACGGCCTTTTTTGATACTATTGCAGCTCTTGTGGCGGCTCTTGTTATGATCCCAGCGGTATTTGCCTATGCTATGGATCCAGCCGAAGGTCCAAAGCTACTTTTCGTAACGCTTCCAAAAATTTTACAAAATATGATCGGCGGACAAATTTTTGCCATTATCTTATTTACAGCTGTTATCTTTGGTGGCATCACTTCGCTTCAAAACATGTTTGAGGTCGTGGCTGAGTCGCTTATGCATAAATTTCCGTTTCTTAATAGATTTTGGACACTCACGCTACTTTGTGCAGTTTGCTTTGGCATAGGAGCATTTATGGAGCCTATTAGCAGTTGGGGGCCTTGGATGGACTTTGTGTCGATCTATATCATTCCAATTGGTGCGGTAATCGGAGCTATTTCTTGGTTTTGGATTATTAAAAAAGATGAAATTTTAGACGAGATAAATTCTGGAGCAAATAAATCTTATGGTAATTTCTGGTATTTTGTAGGCAAATTTATCTACGTTCCGCTAACATTTTTACTTTGTATCATAGCCGTAAGTAAGGGAATTTCTTTTTAAATTTAGCTCGCTAAAAAAGATGACCTAAATTTAAAAATTTTTGAAGTTATCTTAGTTTTTTTGTACCAATGTAAGTGGCAAAAATTTCTTGTGAGCCATCTTTTTTAAATAAAATAACATCGTATTGCTCAGCTTTACTGCCTTGCTCCATACCTTGACTCTCCATCGGCATGCCAGGTACTGCGATACCAACTACGTCTTTTGGTTTAAGCTCTAGTAGGCGCTTTACCTCATCGGCTGGAACATGACCTTCTATGATGTATCCATCGATAATTGCTGTATGGCAGCTTGAAAGCTCTAGCGGCACGTTAAATTCTTTCTTAACTTTAGCTATATCATCTACTTTTATGACCTCTTCGCTAAATCCAGCCTTCTGCATCGCCTCACCCCAGCTAGTACAACATCCACAAGTCGGGCTTTTATAGACCTTCATATCAGCCGCGAACGCAAATGTTGCAAAAAAGCCAAGAGCCAAAAATGCTAATTTTTTCATCATTTTCCTTTACGTAAAATTTGCAAAATGATATAGCTCACATTTAAATTTTATATAAATGCTTAATATTGCTTGCTATAATTCGCCAAAATTTATAAAAGGCACTTTATGTTTTCATCATTTTTTAAAGATAAAAAATGGGCACTCTGGGCTTATGGCGGAGCGATATTTATCATCTTGCTTCTTGTCTATCAAACGCACCTAAATGTCCGTATAAACGAGTGGTATAAAAATTTCTACGACATCGTGCAAAACTCAAAAGATCATGATGTAAGTGAGTTTTGGCGAGAAATTTTTAACTTTATAAAAATCGCTATGCCTTATGTCGTGACTTACACTGTGATCTCGTTTTTTGCTAGCCACTGGGTCTTTCGCTGGAGAGAGGCGATGACGTTTAGATATCTAAAATTTTGGCAAAACTGCAAAAGTGACATCGAAGGCAGTTCGCAGCGTATCCAAGAAGATGTCTACCGCTTTGCCAAAATAATGGAAAGCCTTGGCGTGCAGGTTTTAAGGGCGATCATGACGCTAATTGCCTTTATACCAGTGCTTTGGGAGCTAAGTAAGAGTGTGAGTTTGCCCTACATCAAAGATATTGAAGGCTCGCTTGTTTATATTGCTTTAATAATTAGCATCGGTGGCTTAATTATTTCGTGGTTTGTGGGCATTAAACTCCCACATATCGAGTATAACAACCAAAAAGCAGAAGCAGCATTTAGAAAAGAGCTAGTTTATGGCGAGGATGATAAGTCTAAATTTTGCCAGCCAAACGTCATGCTAGAGCTTTTTACGGGCGTAAAGTTAAATTATTACAAACTATTTTTGCACTATGGCTACTTTAACCTTTGGCTCATCTCTTTTTCACAAATTCTTGTCATCGTGCCTTATATCATTATGGGAAATGGCCTGTTTAGCGGTGTTATCACACTTGGTGTGCTTATACAAGCCAGCAACGCTTTTTCTCAAGTTAGAGAGAGTTTTAGCGTCTTTATCGACAACTGGACGACAATAACGGAGCTAAGATCTGTAAATAAGCGTTTGAGAGAATTTGAGAGAAATATAAACTATAAGGCGTAAGGGTAAATTTACATACCAAATAAACTCTAGTAAATTTTAAAATTTCATGAACGAGTAATTTCGGCTCTAAAATTTGAGCTAAGCGATAAGCGAAGCCAAATTTTAGTAGCCAATTCTTGCGAGTGAATAAAATTTCAAAATTTGCAAAAAAGTAAATTACTATTTTTGATATCACAAAAATTAATTTTCTCCCCTCGTTTAACAATGCATATCCAACTCAGGCTATAATACGCAAAATTTTAGTCCAAAAAGGATAAAAATGAAAAAATTTTTACTTACATTATTGATGACTAGTTTGCTCTTTACTGGCTGCTCAAGCGTTACAAAAGCAGGCGTTGTTGGTGCTGATCGTAAGCAATTTATGCTAGTCTCATCAGAAGCTATGGAGCAAAGCTCAGCCCAAGCCTACGTCAAGACGCTAACAGCTGCCAGAAGTAAAGGCGAGCTAAATGTTGATCCGATCCTTACAAAAAGAGTTCAAGATATCGCTAAAAGGCTCATCGCCCAAACTGGTGTTTTTAGGGATGACGCTCTAAAATGGAAGTGGCAAGTAAATGTTATTAACGAAGATACGCTAAATGCTTGGTGTATGCCAGGGGGCAGGATAGTCGTTTATAGTGGCATCATAAAAAGGCTAAATTTAACAGATGCACAGCTAGCTGCAGTCATGGGACACGAGATCGCACACGCTCTTAGGGAGCACAGCAGAGAGCAAGCAAGTGCTGATCAGATGAAAAGCATAGGTATCTTTGCAATAGCTACAGCTACTGGCCTTGGCGATCTTGGAGCTAATGCTCTAAATTTAGCTAGCGAGTACACCATATCTCTACCATTTTCACGATCACACGAAACTGAAGCTGATCACATTGGCACTGAGCTAATGGCAAGAGCCGGATACGATCCAAAAGAAGCGGTCGAAGTCTGGGTAAAAATGAGCAAGATGAGTGGCGGAAAGGTGCCTGAAATTTTAAGCACTCACCCATCAAACGAGAGTAGGATAAAAGATCTAAAAGAGATCGCAGCAAAGCTTGAGCCAGTCTATCAGGCTGCCAAAAGAGGCTAGACTTGATCGAGCGAGCAAATTTAAGCGACCTTGAAGCGATCACGCAAATTTATAATGACTACATTTTAGATAGAAGTGCGACTGCTGATATGCAGCCAGTTAGCACAAAGGAGCGAGAGCCTTGGTTTAACGCCCACGGCGGCTCGCGCCCTATCTTTATTTACAAAGAAAATGATGAAATTTTAGGCTACTACTCACTAAGTGACTTCAATCCCAAGATCGCTTATGATATAAGCGTAGAGATAAGCATCTATGTCGCTAAAAAGCTCTTAAAAAGGGCATCGGCAAACAGCTTTTAGCCCACAGCCTAAATCAAGCTAGAGAGCTAAATTTAAAAAATTATCGCTCTAATATTTAGTGAAAATGAAGCAACTCTTAGGCTATTTTAAAATTTGGCTTTGAAAAATGGAGTGAACTGCCTAGCATTTGCCTGATGGATAATGAGTACAAAAATGTCGTTATCTTGGGGCTAAAGCTCTAAAAGCCAAGCATTAAGCAAATAAAGATATAATTTCACTTCTTCATGGGTAGATGTCCGAGCGGTTTAAGGAGCACGCCTGGAACGCGTGTGTGGGGCAACTCACCGAGAGTTCAAATCTCTCTCTACCCGCCATAAAACTATCTACACCCCAAACCTCTTGAGCTTTATTTTATTACTCAAAACATTGGCACTAAGCAAAAAACCACTTTATAAAAATTGCTAAAATCTTGCCAATTATCTTTTACTTTTGCCATAGTTAGGCATATAACTAACGTTAAATTTTGCTCCATTTTAGGAAAAATTTTATCTATATTCTTAGATTTAGATTCTATTTGCCTTATCGACAGTTACAAACGCCCAGTGCATAAATTCTTGCTTCGGTTTGTATTTGCCGCTGCTAAAATACTCCGCTAGCCGCGCCTCCTCCGTTTCGCTTAGCTCGCCGCCAAGCCCCCAGCGCGTCTTTTGTATGAGCTCCTGCGCGCTTGTTTCCGGACCCGCATGACACTTAGCTTTTATGTAGCTAAGACTCGGCAAATAGCCCATTTGAAACAAAATGTTTAAAAGATAGACGAAGTCGGGCCTTTGCTCCACTTTGCGCCCTATCGCGTTCAAAATTTCATCGTCTACGAAGCTGCCGCCGACCTTAAATGTTATATAGAGTGCCTTTTTGGTCTTTGAAAGAAGCTTGTTAAGTGCAGTTTTTAGATCGTCCACCTCAAGGCAGCGCGAGGCCAAAACTACGTCGCACTCAGGCACGTCCGACCAGTCGTCCTCAAAGGCTTTTTGCGCAAATTTAACGTTTTTAACGCCATAAATTTGAGCGTTTTGCCTGGCAAATTCTAACATCTTAGGCGAAAAGTCGTAGCCGTAAATTTGATCCGCCCTTTCCGCCGCCAACACGCTTAGCGCGCCCGCTCCGCACGCAAAGTCAAGCAGCGTAGAAACGCCTGTAAAATCGACCTTATCTATAAACTCGCGCGCATAGGCGCTTTTCATCACGCCCTCGTTGAAGCTGGGCGCCTTTTTGTCCCAGTCTGCGGCAAATTTTTTACCGAATGAACTTCTAGCCTTTTGCGCCTTATAAAGCGCGTCAAAGTCGATCTCGTCGTAGTTTGAAGGTAAAATCATAATCTATCCTCGTATTTTTCATAGTTTATGCCGTAAATTTTATCGATATTTTCGGCGTTTATGAGCTGCTCGCTGCGCCCGAAGGCTAAAATTTCGCCGTCTTTTAAAAACAGCGTCAAATTTGAAACAAACTTCGCATGTCGCGGATAGTGCGTCGTCTGCACGAAGGTGTAGCCCTCGTCGCCTAGCGCCTTTATCATCTCGAGTAGCTTGATCTGATTGCCAAAGTCCAGCCCGTTGGTAGGCTCGTCCATAAAGATCACTTTCGCGCCCTGAACCAGCGTGCGCGCGATGTAGGCTAGCTGCCGCTCGCCGCCGCTAACCTTTGTGTAGGGCGCGTTTCTTAGATGCGCGATGCCCATCTTTTCCAGCGCCTGTTCGGCTAGCTTTTTATCCGCCGCGCTAAAGCTAGAAAACAGCGGCGTCCTGCACAGCGCGCCCATCAGCGCGACGTCAAAGACGCTGTAGTCGTATGAGGGCGCGTGCGTCTGCGGCACGTAGGCGACGAGTGAGGCGAGCCCCTTTTTGCCGTAGTCTCGCACGCTTTTGCCCGCGATTAGCACCTCGCCTTCAAATTTTAAAAATCCGAGCATTATGCGAAGCAGGGTGCTTTTGCCGCTACCATTGGCGCCTAGGATACTTAGCGTATCGCCCGTCGCGACGTCAAAGCTGATGCCCTTTAGCACGGGCTTGTCACGGTAGGCAAAGCGTAATTTTCGCACTTCTATCAAATTTTTTCGCATCAAAAGCTCCTCTTGGCGCGGCGCAGCACGATGATAAACATCGGGATGCCAAACAGCGAGGTAACGATGCCGATGGGGATCTCAAAGGTAAAAATGAGCCGCGAGAAGCTGTCGCAAAAGAGTAGAAATATCGCGCCGATCATCGCCGAGCTAGCCAGAACCGCGCGGTTGTCGGCGCCAAATATTAAGCGCGCGATGTGCGGCACGATAAGCCCGATCCAGCCGATGATGCCCGCGATCGTCACGCTAAGCGCACTAACGAAGGTCGCGACGAGGATGATGAAAATTTTAACCCGCGCCGTATTTACGCCCAGGCTCTTTGCCTCCTCCTCGCCAAGGCTTAGCGCGTTTAGGTATTTGCCACTAAGCGCTAGCAGCAAAACGCCTGCGCACATCGGTAGGATTGAAATTTGGATAAAGCTTTTGGACGCAAAGCCGAGGCTACCCATCAAAAAATAGGTGATCGCTGGAAGCGCGTCGTTCGGGTCTGCGGCGTATTTTAGCACCGAGAGTAGCGAGGTAAAGAGCGAGCCGCTGATGACGCCGCCCAGAACTAGCACGATAACGCTGCCGCTACGCGAATACAGCGCCGAGACGCCCAGCGCCACGGCCACGGCGAGAAAGCCGAAGCCAAAGGTACTAAGCTGGATGAGATATTCGTTAAATTTGAAAAACATCCCCACCGCCGCGCCAAAACCCGCGCCGCTTAGCACGCCCAGTATCGAGGGGCTAACGAGCGGATTTACGAACATCGCCTGATACGCTGCGCCGCTGATCGCCAGGCTAGCGCCGATTAGCACGCAGGCGAGTATGCGCGGCAGACGGATCTCGAGCAAGAGCGTGTGCATCACTTCATACTCTTTTAAATTTTCGCCTTTTAAAAGAGCGGTGACGTATTTTATGTAATCGCTCGTGCCAAAGCCGTATTTACCGAGCAGCAGCGAGCCCGCGACGCAAAGCGCCAGCAGGAGGGCTAAAAACGCAAACGCCTTTTTGCTCATCTTTCTTTACTCACTCGGCGCGTCCCAAAATTTTATAAATTTGCTCGTCTGTGAGCTCAAGGTCCAAAAATAGCTTGTAAAACTCGCGCGTCTCTTTAATCATATCAAATTTAAACGCCTCGGGGTAGGTCAAATTTATCAGCCACTTTAGCCCCAAAAACCTCATAAACGAAGGCGGGCGGTCAAACCACGAAAAGGGCTCGCGCGGGATGTAGTAGGCCTTTTTGTTTTTCACCGCGCTTAGCAGCTGCCATTTTGGGTCGCCGTAAATTTTATCAAACAGCTCCTTTTCGTAGATGAGGATGACGTCAGGGTCGTATTTAACGAGCTGCTCGAAGCTAATCTTTACGCGTCCGAAGGATTTGGCGTTTGGATCCTCGCTACATTTATGCACGTTCTCTGCACCTGCTCGCTCGATGAGCGTCGCGTGCCACGAGCCCTCGCACTCGGTCGCTAGCCCGTCGCTACCCTGCGCGTAGTAAATTTTTACCTTTTGCAGGTTATTTTTCTTAATGTATTCCTCGATCTGCGCTGTCAAATTTAGCGACTCTTTCGCGTAATTTACGAGGCGCGCGGCGCGCTCCTTTTTGCCCGTGATTTCGCCTAAAATTTCAAACCCGTCAAGATAATCCTCGAGCCTCACTGCGCTTAGATAGAGCATCGGCTTTTTGATAGAGCTGAAAACCTCGCTCATCTTTTTGGCGTTGCGCGAGCTTGCGTTTACGAGGATGAGATCTGGGTTTAGGCGCAGCAGCATCTCGACGTTTGGAATTTTGCCCTGACCGAAAAAGCCTCCCACGACGGGCTGATCTTGCACCTCTTTTTTGACGTAGGGGCGCTCGAAGGCGTTCCACTCGAAATTCGTGCCGCTGATTTTAGCGGGATCAAGCGCGTAAAGCATATATAAAAGCGGCGGCGAGCTGGCATAAATTTTAGAGGGCGTGCCTTGCAGCCGCTCTATATTTTCGCTGTTTTGAGCGATATAGTCCTTGATCTGCGCCTCGCTCATCGCAAAGCAAAAATTTATAGCCGTAAGAAAAAAGATTAGGATTTTTTTAAACATTTTTTGCCTTTAAATTTAAAAAGCTTGCTAATGAATTCTATCAAAATTCATTAGCAAACCAGCTGTAAAAAGCCGGTTTGAGTGATTTAGAATTTATATCTTACGTTTGTAAAGAAAATTCTTCCTTCTTCAGGAAAGCCCTCTCTGTACTCGTAGTTTTTGTCAAATAGATTCGACACACCCGCTTCAAAGCTTAGAGTCTCGGTCGGTTTGTAGGTAAACTTGATATTTGTCGTGCCAAAACCTGCTAACTTAGTAGTTTCTTGGGCGTTAGAAAAGCGAGTAGACATCATGTATTGAGATAGATAAATGCTAAATTTCGGAACGATTTTATAGTCGATATATACGAAGCCTTTATGTTTAGGCAGGTCATATACCGGCTGTTTTACGCTGTCTTCTTTAAATTTGGCGTTCATATAGGTATAGTTACCGCCTAGTTCTAAATTTTGCATCGCAAAGTATGTCGTTCCAAGTTCAAAGCCTTTATAATCGGCACTATCTACGTTTTCGGCTCTTTCTAACTCTCTTCCGCTTTCTCTAATGCCGCTTTTTACTCTAGTATTTATAGCGTCTTTAATTTTTGAATAAAACAATGCGGTCTCTAGTCTAACGTTATCGCCGAAATTTCTTTGATAGCCGATCTCGTAGTGATTAGCTACTTCCGGTTTTAGATCCGGATTTGGTATGCTTCTGCCAAATCTCCTACTATACCTTTCTTTCAAGCTAGGGAAATAGGTCTTTTTAGCGTAGCTTACGCTTAGCTCGTCGCTACCGTCGAAGCTATGTTTAATCGCGGCTTGATAGTTGATAGCGTCTTCTTTATTCGTATTAAAATTAATCATCGCTCTTTGCTGCGGATTATTTCCTACTTGAGCCCAATCTTCAGCTTTTAAAGCATCTCTAACGTCGTAGCTAACGCCTAAAATAAGTTTAGTAAATTCTGTAAATTTATAGGTATTTTCTAATGCAAACGAGTAGGTTTTATCAGACATTTTTCGAACCGGTTGTTCGCCTAGATATCTGCCCGAGTTGTTATACCACTCTCCGCCCTCTTTGTGGACGTCGTATTTATAACTAGTAGCAAATTTTAGAGTATCTTTTTCATTTATATCCCAACCAAACTCCAAGCCTCCGCCGTAGGTATGATCGTCGTAAAAGCTAGGAACGTTTGAATTTCCTCTATTAGTTACTTGGTGCCCAGTCATATTTTTATTTACGTAATCGTAAAGAGAATTTTCAAACGAGTCGTAATATAGCTTTGATTTTACATAAAATTTATCCGTAATTTGTGTATTCGATAAGAAATAAACGCCCTCTTTGTCCCACTTCGGCCAGTCCCAGTATCTTTTTACTTGTTGTTGCCACGATGCATATCTACCGGTATAAAAAGGCTGCTCTTTTTCGCCTTTTTGATTTACGTACGCTACGGCGTATTCGTCGGTTTCGTTTGGCGTAAAGCCGAATTTTATATTAAATTTCTTATCGCGTTGCACAGAGTTGTCGCGTCTACCGCCGTCCTCGTTGCCCGTTATTTTTTGGTCAAATTTACGAGACATCTGCTGGCCTGCATCCTCCATGTAGCTGCCGCCTGCTTGCGCGTAAAATAGCTCTTGCTTCGTGCCGATGCTAAAATCGACGTTATTGCCGTAGGTTTTGGCGTTTTTGCCGGTTTCAAAGCCGTAGCCTAGGCTTCCTTCAAGCTCTTTGCTAGGCTTTTTGGTGATTAAATTTATCGCGCCGCCCATGGTATTTGGGCCGTAAAGTACCGAGCTAGAGCCCTTTGAGATGTCGATCCTGCTAAGATCAAAGGTCGTAAATCGCCCAAAATCGGCGTTACCGTCATAAGGCACGTAAACCGGGATACCGTCGATAAAAAGCGGAGTTCTGCGCGCGTCAAAACCGCGAACGTAGAAATTTTGCTCGGCGCGCGGGCCTTTTTTATCCACATAGACACCCGGCGTAGTATAAGCAACCTGTGAAAGGCGTTTGATGTTATCTTTTTGCATCTGCTCTTCATTGATTACGGCGACGTTTGCATCGCTTTTTTGTAAGCCACCTAACTCTCCAACAACCTCAACTTTACCCAAAGTAAAGACTTCGCCGTGCAGTGCCATCGCAGCACAGCAGGCTATCAAACCCAACTTCTTCATAAAGCTCCTTTTTTACATTAAGTTTTTATTTTATATAATGCTAATCGCCATTCTAACGATATTAATATTATAAAAATATAAAAAAATAATTTCGTCTATAAATTAGATAAATTTTAAAAGAAAGAGTGCAAATGTGCTTTGAATTTCTACTATGTATCGACGATACAGACGAGCTTGGCGGAGAAATTTCAACTGGGAGTTTAGCTCAAGAAATAGCCCTAGAAATTAGCTCATTTGCAAAAGTATCTTTTATTACGCGCCACTAACTTTTACTAGATCCTCGCATAAATTACACTTCGCACAATAGCTCAATGTGTTTAGTCGCTAAAATTTCAAAAGAACAAAAGCAAAAGGCGCTTGACATTGCGCTTGAGCTTTTAACAAATAAATGCGCTAAAAGCGCTGAACCGGGTATCGCAGCTGTTTTCAAAGACGACATAAAAGATACAAAAGAGCTAATAAATTTTGGCAAAAATGCAAAAAATATGCTCTTAGCCACAAAGCAAGCTTTTGAGACGGCGCGCGAGCAAAATGTATTTTTAAAAGCTCTTACGCCAAATGCCAATGGCGTTATCGGCGCGCTTGCGGGTATAGGGCTTAGGCTTAGCGGCGATGATGGCAAGATAAGGGGCAAATTTAATCTAAATGAGCCAAAGCTAAGCGTTGCTAAGCTCATAGAGCTTCCATTTATCGAAGCGGTTTTGGATGAGAATTTTAAAGAGCTGGCAAAAGATGAGATGATAAATTTAGATGGCACTTTAAAGCCTATATTTTGGGATCACAAGGCAACTTTACTTGTGCGAAAAGACAAAAATGGTGAGTTTAGAAATTTAAATATAAAAGAGCTTCGAGAATTTTGATGATGCAAAATTTCAATAAGAAAAATGAGTTTAAATACGGCAAATTTAACTACGAAAAAGCGCTAGAAATAGCCCAAAACTGCGATAAATTTAAGCTAGATAACGATGAGGAGGAGATGGCTTGTGGAGGTGAGAGGAGCTGCTATGACTGCGCATTTAGGCGCTGGAGTAAAGATAGCTTCATCTGCATGGCACAAGCTAGCAAAGACTGAGCTAGCCCTACGCAACCATTTTTTTATCTTTAAGTTTTCCGCCACGTTTGTACTTTAGTTCGCCGCAAAATCTCTTGCCAAATTTTGCCTCGATAATAAGAACTAGCACAAAAAATATCTTTTCGTCATTCATTCGCGCGATCTGGCGTAGAGTTTGGCTAGCGTCATTAAATTTAACTCCATTTTTATGTAAAGTTTCGCAAAAAACAGCCTCGTCAAAGCCTAACATTTGTGAAATTTCAGTTATGCTGTATGGCTCGAGTGAGGCGATGATGCGGTCCATGTTGCAAATGCTTGGATTTTTACTGCGTGTTAGCACATCCATTGTTTCATTCATTAGCTTTACTAGCTTTTTTCTACGATTTATAACGTGAAGTGTTGCAGCAAGCAATATTAAAAAACCTGCGATTTTATGGGCATTTAATAAATACTCATTATATTCACCAAGTGCAAAATTTACACCAGAAAATGCGAGCATACAAAGCCCCAAAATAAGAACTAAAACAAGACAGAATTTATAAATAACCTCTACTTTAAACATGGCACTCATCCTAAAATATATTTTTCTAATTATACACTTTAGGAGTTAAAATTTATCACCAGCTTATTTAGCTGGTGATTTAATTAGATTAAAAATTGTAGTTAAAGCTTAGATTAAATGTGCGTGGATCGCCATAAACCATCATGTTTTTACCGATACCCTCGTAGTATTTTTTGTTAAAGAGATTGTCGATATTTAGCTGCACATCAAAGTTTTTAGCAAATTTATAACCAAGCATTAAATTAGCCAAAGTGTAGCCTTTTTGTGTGATTTCATCTGCGTCTTTGTAAATTTTGCTCTTATACATAGCTCCAGCCCCTACTCTAAAGTCCCTAAATTCATACTTTGCAAATAAATTTGCCGTGCTTCTTGATGAGTCGGTGGCGTATTTCTCACCATTAGCATCTTTTGCGTTAAAGTGCGTTGCACCAAAGCTTAGGCTTAAGTTTTTAGTTATCTCGCCGTTTAGATCTAGCTCGACGCCCTTGCTTGTCACACCCTTGCCAGATTCATATATGTCGGCATTTGTCGCTGGATTTTTCCTGCCAGTATTTATGCCAAGCTTATCTTGCACGATCTTAAAGACGCCAAGACTTGCTTGAAGTGCCCCATCAAAATACTCGCCTTTAATGCCCACTTCATAGTCCTTGCCTTGGATCGGATCAAGGTATTTGTCATTTGCGTCCTTTACACTTTGAGGTTTAAATATACTCGTGTAGCTAGCATATAGAGTGTGGTTTGCTCCGATGTCGTAGGTGATGCCAAGATATGGCGTGATCTCATTTGTGAAATTTCTATTGTCTTTGCCGCCTTCGATCTCGTATTTGTAGTAGCTCACTCTAGCGCCTAGCAAAAATTTAAGCTCATCGGTGATTGATAGTTTATTTGCCGCATAAAATGCCTTTTGTATCGTTTTGTCTTTGTTGTTTTGATCTTCGTAAGGGAACTTTGGATCATCAAGGTGTAAATTTTTAAAATCAATCCTACTTCTAGCCGTATAAGCAATCCCAGCTGGCGTGGTATTTTGCAGCCAGTAGCTACTTACCTTATCGCTACTTTTTTTATAGTTGTTATACATCGCGCCAAAGACAAACTCATGAGATAAATTTGCTAGCTCGTAAGGGATATTTGCGTATGCATCGACATTGTGGATATTCTCCTCTCTTTTGTTTGCATAGGCGCTAAGACCACCTATGTTGCCGGTGTCATCTAAATTTACCGCTCCGCCGTAGTAGAGTAAATTTGAATCAGTGTTTGCCCGTCTAAATGAGTAGCTTAAATTTAAGCTCGCTTCATTTTCAAAGTAGTGTTTAAAATCAGCGTAGAAATCAAGCGTTTTTATATCCCACCTAGTCCAAGGCTGAGAGAAAATTTCATTTTTACTAAAATTTGTCCTAGAGCCATCTGAGTAAAATGCTGGCATGCCGCCCCATCTAACCCCGTGGCGTCTTAGCTCTTGATAAAACGCACCAAGGCTAAGCCATGAGTTATCGCCTATGTCGCTATCAACTACGCCGTAAATCGCGCTATTTTTGCAGTTATAATAATCCATATAAGAGTGCGACTTCTCATGCATAAAAGATAGCCTCGCTCTAACGCTTCCGCTCTCATTTACTGGCGTTTGCACATCGCCATTTACACCGTATCTATCGTATGAGCCAGCGCTTACGCCAAAATTTCCTTTTATCTCTTTTGAGTCCGCTCTTTTTCTTTTGAAATTTAAGCTTGCAGCCGGATTTCCAGCGCCTGCAAGTAGGCCGTTTGCTCCTTTTACCACCTCGACTCTTTCATAAGGCAGCAAGCTCATATCATTTGCGCCAAGGCTAAAACCACCAAAGCTAGGTCGAATCAAGCAAGTAATAATCTATCTTAAAGCCACGAGCCGTCGGATATACGCGCTCGTCCCATTTATTTAGCGTGACGCCCGGGACATTTCTAAGAAGCACTTGATAGTCCTTGATGCCTTGATCTTTTAGCCTTGCTTCTGTTGGCACAGTTAGCGACTGGGGCGTTTGACGAGAGGTTAAATTTAGCCTAGTTGTGCTCTTTACAAGCTCTTTTGCAAAGTAATTCGTATCGTCTCTTCGCTCGCTTTCTACGACATCGACTGCTTCTAAAATTTTATCGCTTTAGCTAGCAAAAATTTGAGGTTGTATCAAATTTAATGCAACCAAACTAATTAAAATTTTTTTCATTTTTTCTCCTTTTAAAATTTCTTTTAATCCACAAATAAAGCCCTGAGATACTTAAAATAAGCGGTGAAATACCGACTAAAAACCAGATAAATTTTGTGATTTGGTTGTAGTTACCAAAGTGCGATTTTCTAAATGCTGAGAGAATTTCTTCGCTTAGATTTGCATTTTTTATGTCCAAAATACTTACTAATTCGCCGTTATTTTTATCGATAAGTTAATATGCTTGAATATTCGTTATGCAAGAAATTTTGATCTTTTACATAGCCAAAAAGGCGTATGTTTACTCCTTGCATAAAAGGCAGTGAGATGAAGTGTGGCTCAAAGCCAGCAAGATCATTTTTTGAGCGAGCCACCAGCTCATCAAGAGATAGGTTTTTATTATAAATTTTTGCATCTATTACAAAGTCATTTTTAAACTCTGGCATGCGTACTATCTGAAATTCCCACCAAACACCACTTATGCAAATGAGTAGTAAAATAGGCGTAGAAAAAATTCCTATCATTTTATGAATGTCGCTCATAAAAACATTTAGCCTATTTACACGAAGCCTAAGTAGTGTCAACCAAAATTTTCTATAAATCACAAAACCACTTATGCAGATAAAAAACGTGAAAATAGCGGTTAAAGTAAGGATAACGTGACCAATTTTCCCAAGAAATAGCGACTCATGAAGCTCGGTTAAAACTCCAAAAAATCCCTCATCATGTGCGAGTGGCTCGCTCTTTATCTTACCGCTAAAAGCATCAAAATAGATAAATTTCCACTCTTTTTGACTATCATTGTGCTCTATTAACCAAATTTTGTCGCATCTTTTAGGATTTGCATCGATATTTATGCCGACCATCTCGTAGCCGTCAAGCTCGCTTGCGATGATCTCTCTTTGCTCATCAAAGCTGATCCTTTTGCTTAAATTTTCTTTGTTTAAATTTACATTTACGACATTTGGGGCAAGAAGGCTGTTTAGCTCATCTTTATAAACAAGGATCGCACCGCTAAAACAAACTACTGCAAGTGGAATGAAAAATAAAAGAGATAAATAAGTGTGCACTTTATAAAAAAATTTTTGATTTAGAAATTTCACCTTGTTTTAAAGCCTTTTAATAGTAGGTTTTGATAATGGCTCGCAATCTTACACAAAATTTACTTTGATAATATTTAAAACTATTATCAATTATGATTCCAGAAAAGAAAAATTTTTATAGAATGTAAATTGAAAAAATAAATAGATTTGATTTTTAAAAGAATAAGCAACTCCTCTTTGTGTATACGAAAATCCAGAAAAGGGGGAAGCAAAGACTTATCAGTTACAAAAAGGAGGGTCCATTTAGGACGATGAAATAGTATTATTTAAGCATAAATTTTAATAAAATTTTTAGTTAATAAAAAAGAAATTCCAAGTAATACTAAAGTAAATTTAACTTTAAAGAAACTATATTTAAGAAATTTCTTTTAATTAGTACAAGCATAAAATTAGGCTAATTTTTAGGCACAAGCTCTAATACATTGCAAGCTCGTTTACTGCCCATATTGCAAGCTCTATCAAGAGCGTTTGCAGAAAGATCAAAGCTTTGCTCAGTGCCATTTCCTTGAAGATACTTTGTCGCTAGCTCATAGCAAGCCTCACTACCACCATCATCACAGAGCGATCTAAATATCTCAAAAGATTTTTGCGTATCTTTTTCTATGCCAAGGCCACGCTCTAGCATATCTGCATAGATAAAGCAAGAAATTTTATCTTTATTTTCACACTCACTTGAAAGCTTTTTTGTAAAACTCTCGCAAGCTTTAATGTTGCTTTTATTAATACACTCTTGCATATTTATATCCCAGTTTGCATTCAGGGATAAAAGAGCAAATGCTAAAAATAAAATGGATTTTTTCATAAATTTCCTTGGAAGAAGTTAGCTCCCTTTGGGGGAAAGGGAGCTATTACAAAAAGGAGGTTTCTTGTTGGACAAGTGGAATAATACAAGTTTCGTCTAAATTTAAAACCAACTTTTCTTTAACAAAAAACAATCTCAAACCAAATCTTTTTTACTAAAGGCAAAATAGCCACAAACTAGCAAAATAATGCCTAATAAGAGCGGATAGATAATCGCATAAGCTACAAATGTTGCCTTTGGAAAGGTGCTTAAAATAAAATAAGATGCAGTACCGATAACCGCTAAATTTGGATCAAAAAGACTAAGCGCTGCTATCCTGAAAAGCTCTATCGGATTTAGTATAGCAATAGCGTAAATGACGTACTCATCGACTGAACTTCGCATAAGAAGCCCAATTAATGCTAGATCGATAAATGCTAGCATTATAAGCCAAAGTAAAAACGCTACTCCTTGACCTGTCTCTTGATTTTTAATCACGCTTGATATAAAAAATCCAAGCGATAAAAAAATGATACTTAAGCTAAAAAGTAGCCCAAAATAAAGTGTTAATACACTCCAAGGTATTGCAACACCTTTTATAAAACCAACAATAACACAAAGTAAAAGAGCAAACAAAAGTGGAACAAAAACAACAAATGTACGGCCCAGTGCCTTACCAAAGTAATACTCTCTAAGACTTAGCGGGAAACTAAGGATGTATTCAAGCAAATTTGTATCTCTATCTTGATTTATGCTTCTTACGGTTGAGATGAGAATAAAAATAGGCACAATGATGACACAAATTTGAATAAACAAAAGTAGTGCTCTAGTAAGCCCAGAAAAGCCGAGCACACGTGAGTCGGTCACGCCACTAAATAAAAATCCTATCATCAAAGCAGAAAAAAGCGCAGCATATATCACAAACCATCTTGAGCGAAAAGACTCTTTTACATCAAGCTTTGCTATTAAAAAAAGATTATTCACTCTTGCTCCTTAAATTTTCTTCTTTGATGATCTTGCCAAGGTCCATATAGACGCATCTATCTAATAAATTTGCTATCTCATCGATACGGTGTGAAATAAAAACAAGTGTTTTGTTTTGCGTGAAGTTATCAAGTAAATTTTTAAAAGAAAGCCTTGCTTTTACATCAAGATTTGCCGTTGGTTCATCAAACATCAAAATTTCACTATCCTTAGCAAATGCGATGGCTATTAGCATCTTTTGTTTCATGCCACCAGAGAGCTTATAAAATGGTTTATTTAAATTTGCATGCAGATCAAGCTCTAAAAGCTTGCTAAATTTCTCAATATCTTCAAATTTTACATTTGAGCTTTTGCAAACAAACTCACAAAGCTCACGTAGATTAAATTTAAGCGGTGGTGGAGTTTGTGGCACAAATGAGATAAATTTCAATGCCCCTTTTCTATCTTTTAGAGTATTTACGCCATTTATCGCGATGCTTCCACTATTTGGGATAAACTCGCCTAAAATGATACGCATGAGCGAGCTTTTGCCAGCTCCATTTTGTCCAAGTATTGCTATTTTTTCGCCAGATTTTACGTTTAGGCTAACATTGTCAAGTATCCTTTGCGAGCCAAAAATTTTAGTTACTTCTTTTATATCTATCAAAAATTTTCCTTATATTAGTTTTTTAAAGCCGTTGTCAAATTTCAGTGCATCTTGATGACACACATCAATACACCTACCACAAAGCGTGCAATCAGCACCAGCTATCCTAAAGATATTTTTGCTCTCGTCAAGCTTTGCTCCCTTTTTTGTCATAAAAAGTACGTGAGGCACTAGACAAACATCAGTGCAAACTAAGCAGTGATCGCATTTTTCTTTATCCCAGCTAACTTTTATGGCATTTGGTTTAGCTAGCACTGAGTAAGTAGCTCCAATAGGACAGACATATCTGCACCAAGCTCTACGTGAGAAGAAAATTTCAACCATAAGCATAGCCACAACGAACCAAATAGCATGAAAATAGCCATAGATAATAAATCTTGAAAAAATCCCAACAACATTAAAAATTTCAAATGTAAGACTTGCACTAGCAAAGCTAAGGGTTAAAAATAAAATGGTAAAAACATATCGCCACTTTGTATCAAAAACTCGTGGCTTTACTATCTTTTTAGCACGCAAATTTTCATGGATCTTCTCAGCTATTTCGCTTATTAATGAATATGGACAGATCCAAGAGCAAAAGCCTCTACCGCCAAAAATGATATAAAATGCCAAGATACTAAGTGAGCCAATTATTAAATTTACGTGGATTTCATGTGTCGCCAAAAAGACTTGCAGGCTCATAAAAGCATCTGCCAAGTGAAAACCAAATATCCTTGACGCACTGATGTCGCCTTCTAAAATTTGTATATCGACTCTATATGAAAGCACAAATAAAAGATGAACTAAAACGATGGTAAAAATGCGCCAAAAACGTATACTAGGACGCTTCTTGCCATCTTTTGTAGTTGTGATTAACGTGCTTAGAAAGCTTACATTTCTAATCGTCGCACGAGTGTTATATTTGTCCATTTTTACTTTTTAAATTTAGAAATTTCATCTGCAAGGCTTTCAAGCTCGCTATCACTAACATTTGTGAGTAGCCCCTTCATAAGCGAGTTTTGCACCTTGCCAGCTTTATAATCGGCTAGCTTTTTAAGCAATTCATCCTTACTTAGGTGCGTTATATCAGGAGCTACGACACCTTTTGCATTTGCACCATGACACGGGGCACAAGTTGTTAGATACTGCTTGCTAACGCCTTCATTGTGCACTTTAGCCACGCTTAGACTTAGCTCTTTTACCTTTTTTAGCTCATCTTCGCTAGCAAATTCTTCACTAGACTTTGGCTGCTCTTTTGTAAAATTTTGCTCTACTTTTGGCTGAGCATTAGTTGCTACTTTTTCCTTTTTAGGCGGAGTCTGGCTTAACATAAATACCATGATACCGCAAATTGCTACTGCTAAAATAATGGTTATAATCTTTCCTACTTTCATTATTTGCTCCTAAATTGTGTATTAAAATCACTGATTTCTTTAGCTAAATTTCTGATTTCACTATCATCCATTTTTTTAACAAGATCTCGCATCAAGACATTGACTTTTTCTTTATTTTTATAAGCATTTATCATTGTATAAATTTCATTTTCACTTTTTGTTAAAAGTGATGGCCCGATGATGCCATTTGCGTAATCATCGTGACAAGCTGAACATTTTGTAATGAAATTTTTGCTAAGCCTGCCCTTTATAAGTCTTAAATTTATAGTTTGAAGAGGGGTTCTTACCATTGCTAAAGCACCGATTTGACGGCTTACGTTATTATCTTCAAGTCCAAATTTTACACTCTTTTCGCCGTGCATATCGTATTTTATGAAATCATTTTGTTTATTTGTACTTTGATTATTTTCTTTTTTTTCAACCTTTATGCTAGCACTCGTGGCTACATTTATTGGTTGCTCGCTAGCTGCTTTTTGCGCTTTGTCATCACTCTTTTCACAGCCGACAAATAGCAAAGCAGCAGCCACTAAAGATATTATTAATCTCATTCTTTCTCCTTATAAATTTCATCATAACTCATTTTTGGGGCAATATTTATAATTTTTACAGGGCAAACCTCAGCACACACCCCACACCCAACACAGCCATGCTTTATGAGTGGTAAATTTGCTCCACTCATTACTATTGCACTATCGCCAACTGGGCAAATACTGACACAAAGGTCACAAATTTGACCGATTTTGCCTTTTATCTTATCTTTTTCTGCTTCTTCCCTATCGTTATAAACTTTGCGAACAAGCAAATCTTCAACGCTATCTTCGCTTAGTTTTTCTCTTTTTAGGCACATACAGGCATTTGCATTACTCAAGACAGCAACGCCCATTTTCACATCATCAACAACTTTTGTAGCATGATCTAACGCGCCACTTGGACAGGCGAGCACACATGGGAAAAGATCACATAAATAGCAACCTCTCTTTTTAGGATCGATGTATGCTGTACCATTTGAATATCCATCTTTTATATCAAGCAAACTTATACTGTGATAAGGGCATACCTGCACACACTGACCACATTTGACACAAAGATCATCAAAGTCATCAACCGCACCTGGTGGTCTAAGATAGAGTTTATCGCCGCTACTTTTTGGCAAAATTTTACCTATGCCATATCCTGCGGCAGCTGCGACTGAGCCTAAGATTATAAATTTTCTTCTATCCACGTTTTGCCCTTAACGCGTTAAAATTTGAAGCATCGAGTGGTTTTATCCTTGGCATGCTATCTTCAAGTAGCTTTATTGGCTCAGAAAATGGCGCGAGTTTGGCTAAAAAATTTAAGATACTAAAGACACTTGATCCATAGAAAAACTGCAAATTTGGATAATACTGCCAAAGCTGATCGGCATACGATAGGTGCATAAATGGCGTATCGCCATAGCCATCTTTATCTCTATCAAAGCTCTCATACTCATCATAATAATTTTTACTCCACCGATTTAATGCCATTTTATCACCTGGAGTGTCGTTCGCAACGATATCCATATTGCCTATAAAATCATTATTTTCAAAGATGCTTGTCCCCTGGGTAGCGTGAAAATATACGCCAACTACGTTGTGTAAAATTTTATTGCCTAAGAAATTTATCGTTGAGCCTGGCTGAAACGGCGAGTTATCAAGCAAAATTCCTCTCGCATTATAGATAAGTGTATTGTTTTCGATAGTAAAATTTGAAACATCTTTTAGACCAATACCTATACCAAAAGCGCCGTCACTATCCATAACAAGATTATTTTTTATATTTGAGCCAGCTGAATACATAAAAAACATTCCGACTGCATTGCCGATAAAATCATTGTTTTCGACTAAATTTTGATTTGCATACATAAAGTGAAGCGAGTATCTACCGCGGATCGCTTTATTTTTTAAAAATTTATTGTGACTTGCATACCATGCAACCATATCGCGGCTATCATAAATATAATTGCCTTCTATTAAATTTTCATGGCTATACCAAAGTCTAACCGCATCACCTCTAAAGCCAAGACTGGCCCCCTTTTTAGAAGTGATGTTATTTTCAGTGATCTTTGAGCTGCTGCACTCTTTAAAATCAACCCCAAAAAGCACGTCACTCAAGTCATTTTGCGTAATCAAGACATTATTTGCTTTATCACAGCCAATGCCAGCATCTAGCTCACCAAGGTCATTTCCGCTACCACTTATCTTTAAATTTCTAAGCGTAACATTTGAGGCAATAATCTTTACAACTGTGCCTTTACCATTTCCTTTTATGTGAGCATTTTTGCCCTCACCAACGATACTAAGCGGCTTATTTATAGTTATGCTTCCTTCATAGATGCCGTCCCCTAGCTTTATAACATCGCCAGGGCTAGCGTTATTTATCGCATCTTGAAGGACGTTTGCAAAGCCAAAAAGTGGCAAAAAGACAAGGGCAAATTTAGAAAATTTACGCATTTAGCTCTTTTTTCTTTGAAAATACCGCAAGTATGCAAAGCACGCTCATCACCATCATCACCCAAAAGCCGATAGTTGGGTATGAGTGCGTAGTAAAGTGCGCCACGCTACCATCACCTAAGACTGTTGGCATAAATGGCTTGATCTTAAAGGCGCCCCACTCTTGCATATTGTGTCCATACCAATAAAGCCATCCTGCAAATGCGCTCATAAATAGCACAGGCGCGATAATGGTTGGAACCATAAGAAGTGAGTTAAATTTGCCGTTGTAATACAAAAATGCAAGCATACAAAGCGTTGAAATAAGCAAATAATAAGGCGCTATCGCTCGCTCTAAATTTCCGCCATGCTCCATAGGATACATACCGATGTAGTGATTTATCGTATTCATCTCATGCACGTCACCACTATATCCATCTACGTGAAAATATACAGGAATTCCATCAGGAAAGGCTGATTTTGGATAATTTGGAGCTTCAAGAGAGACGTACCAGATAGGAAAAGATGGTGTGCCTATCTCTGCTTTTTGTTCGATCATCTTATGAAGATCGCTTGCTACATCTTTTGATAAAAGGTGATTTTTATACTGAAATGAGCTATAAAGATTATAGATACCGTAAGTATAAGATGGTAGTTCATCACCATCAGCTATACGCTCTTTTGCTCCGTGCCAACCAAGAACAGGCAAAGTAAAACAAACAGTCATTAAGACAAGTGCAACAATGGTATAAATTTTATATTTACTCATGATCTCTCCTTTAAATTTTAAAATTTCATCTGCTAAAAATAAAATTTTAAAATTTAAAAAGGGGCAAAATGCCCCTTTAAAAACTACATACCAGCGTTTTCATCTACCCATTTTAGGTATTCGATGATATTTTTGATCTCTTCATCACTCATATGCTGATTTGGCATTCTAAGGTTAAAGTAATCAATCATTGATTTAATGTAGTCGTCATTATAGAACTTAGCAGGATCTTTGATAAATTCTGCTACCCATTTTTCGCCATTTTCATGTCTTAGTAAAACGCCTGTTAGGTCTGGACCTGAGCTTACTTGACCGATAACGTGACAACCATTACATCCGCCTTTTAGATAAGCCTCTTCACCTTTTGCAGCAGCTGGACTCATCGGAGTTGCGATCTCTTTAGCTAGGTTATTTTTAGCTCTTAAGCCAACGTCAGCTGTTTTTACCATGTATTGCCATACTTGGTACTCCCAAAGGATAGCGCCGTTTACGTCGCCTTTTTTGTAAGCTTCGTCAGCTTTAGCTTTTACCTCTTTGATATGGCCATATTGATCAAGTGCGTCATCAACCAAAGCTTTTACTTTTGGATATTTCTCATAATGTTTCTCTTTTAGGTATTTAACAACCTCTTGGATAACATCATCAGTGGCTTTATTGGTTGCGATTACTTTGTCGTACTCAGCTTTTAGAGCCTCTGGACTTAAAGTTTTTAGCTTGTTATTTTTTGCAGATTCATATTTTTTACTTGGATCTTTAACAAGTAAATAACCCATCATCTCTAGGTGAAGCGCTGAACAAAACTCGGTGCAGTAGTATGGGAAGACACCTTCCATATCAGCTACGAAATTTACTGAAGCAGTTTTGCCAGGCTCTAGTGAAGCGTGAATGTTGTAAAGGTCGATGCCAAAGCCGTGAGTCTCATCTTGAGCACGCTCTAGGTTTGTTAGGTGAATTGTTACGTTATCGCCTTTATTTACCTCGATGTGCTCTGGGTTGATGTGGCTTCTGATCATTGTCGCATAGACAGTTACATTTTTGCCATTTCTCTCAACTCTTTCTTGACCAGCTAGAGTTGCATATGGGCTAGCCTCGCCTGTTCTTGAGTTTGTACCCATGTTGTAGGTAAGTGCTGGAGATAGTTTGCTAGCAGCTATTGAAACAACATCGTGTGGCTCACCAAGTGGTATTGGCATATCATAGATTAGATCCATTTTTGCACCAGTGATGTCTATTAGCTGGTGGTTTTGTGGATGAAGTGGACCAACTGGGCTAAAGCGATCGATTGAAAGTTTATCAAGAGCGATTGCATATTTACCAACTGGTTTTGCTGATTTGCCCTCCATTGTATCAAGGTGGCCGATATTGTAGTGAACATTTATCTTATCAAGCACTTTTAAATTTTTATAGTCCCATTTTACGATTTGACTATCAACATAAAGTGAAGTATAAAGTACGCCATCTTGTGAGTCAAATGATGTATGCAGTGGTCCAAGGCCAAGTTCGACTTGTCCGTGCATTGACTTTTCTCTATCTAAGATAGGAATTCCGTATGGGTCAGTGCCAGCATACTCTTTTTTATCGATTAGCTCTTTGATCTTTCTAAAGTCATAAACTGATGTGTGAGTATCAAGCTTACCGCCAATAATAATATATCTACCATCTGGGCTTACGTCACAACCGTGTGGGCTCTTTGACTCTGGGATCAAAAATAGCGCACCTGCTTTTACAGCAGCATCTATTGTAACTACCTTGTGGCCATTTATAACTTTATAGTTTTTCTTGTCTTGAACAAGTTTTTCTAAAATTTTCCAGTTATAAACGTGTAAGAAGTCAGTGTCATTTCTACTTGCACCTGCTTCAAATGGAGGAAGACCTTTTTCGATACCGCCGGTATACATCTCAGTATTTATTGAGTTTGTAAAGCCCCAGCCGTAGCTCTCGCCCTTACCAGCATCGCTTAGATCTTGCCAGTATGGTGGAAGCTCAAGAGAGAATGACTCTTTCTCATCGATCTTACCTTTTGGATAGTCAAATTTCCAAAATGTTACAGCACCTCTATAGACTGCTTCATAGTCGTCTATTGAGTGGTAGTTGTTATCAAGTGGAGCTGCATATTGGCTAGCTTCGATAACATACTCGCTATTTGGAGTGATGAAGCTACCGCCGTGCTCACTCTTCATGATAGGGTTTACAACGATTTGAGTTGTCTCAAAGTCATGCAAATTTATAACTGCGATTCTTGGGTTAGCTTTATCGTTGATAAATAGATAATCACCAACATACTCACCATTTTTCTCACTAAAATTTGGGTGGTGTGTATCGCCCCATGTTATCTCTTTGCCCCTGATGTTGCCTTGTTTCAAAACAGCTTTTGACTCATTGTCATAGCCATACCCTTGCCAAGGCTCTGGTGTGAAAACGCCGATGTATTTATAAATTCTCATCGACGGAACGCCATAAACTAGCACTTGACCGCTTTGTCCGCCAGATGAAAAGACGATGAAATCATCTTTTTTACCGCTAGGCTGATAAGTTTTAGCAGCTGCAAGGACATCTTTTTCGCTTAGCCCACGCTCTTTCATGACTTTTTCAAGGTCACTACTAGTAGCACAAGCAGTCGTTAAAGATAGCCCAAGCAACGCAGCACTTGCGACACAAAATAACTTTTGCATTTACTCTCCTTTTTAAAATGAATTTATCTCTAAACTCTTTATCTCATTGTCTAAATTTACGCCATTTAAGACGCCTTTGTCTATAAAAATTCTTTTTATCTCATTGCTAAAAAGAGCCTTTTGTCCTTTTAGCTTAAGATCTTTGTCAAATTTATAGACTACTCCATCCCCATCACCTATAAAAATTTCATCCTCCATACACGCAAGAGCTGAAATTTTAGATTTTAAAACTTGCTTTTTGATTCCACTTTTAAAATCTAAAATTTCTCCATCTCTAAAGCCAAGCAAAATATCATTCCCCTTAAATTTACAGGCACTCAGTGGAGCAAAGCCAACACGCTTTTTCTCTTTTAAATTAAGCTCTTTATCAAGCAAAAATGCTTTGCCATTAAAGCTCGTAAAAAATAGTTCATCATCAATTGGCAAAAAGCTTGAAATTTTATAAACATCTTTATAATTTTTAGTTAAAAGTTTATTTAGATTTTTATCAAAAACGCCTATGCTGACTTCATTTGCCATATCGCAAGCTACGTAAATTTTATTTTTAATTGCCATAATTTGCGAAATTTTACAGCCGACATTTGGCATGGCAAATAAGAAATTTTTCTCATTTGCCACCTTGATAATCTCATTGTTTAAATTTGCGATATAAAAGGATTCTCCATCATTTCCGCACTCTTGATTTTTATAAATCGTATCTTTTAGATCCAAATTTTTAATTTGTCCATCTTTTATAAAGACGATGCTTTGGTTGCTTTCATTAATAAAGCAGCCTAATTGCTGGGCAAAAGCTGTTATCAAAAACAAACTTATACAAAGCAGAAATCTCATAATCCAAGGCACTTTCATCATAAATTTAATAAGCAAAAAAACTATACATACTTAACTCTTAAAAGCAAATTAGCGATTAATTTATTTTTTTAAGCTTTTAAAGAAAAATATCAATATTTTTTTTTAAATTTTATTATTTACATTAAATATATATT
>NZ_PPCE01000008.1 GCF_002913715.1 Campylobacter concisus
ATGGCGCAGCGGACGGGGCTCGAACCCGCGACCTCCGCCGTGACAGGGCGGCATTCTAACCAACTGAACTACCGCTGCACCTAAAATGGTGGTCGCTATAAGACTCGAACTTATGACATCCACCTTGTAAGGGTGGCGCTCTACCAACTGAGCTAAGCGACCTAAAATTTAAAAAACATCTGGCGACCCTTAGAGGATTTGAACCTCTGTTTCTACACAGAGAAAGTAGAGTCCTGAGCCACTAGACGAAAGGGTCATAAACCCAAAAATGGTGTCCTGCGTTGGATTCGAACCAACGGCCCCCTCATTAAAAGTGAGATGCTCTACCGACTGAGCTAGCAAGACATTTGCTTAAAAAAGAATTGAGATTATACAAAAAAACATTATCACATGTCAAGAAA